>RFSP01000054.1 GCA_009923895.1 Betaproteobacteria bacterium
CTGGTGGGCACCGGCATCATGTACAACACCAAATACTTCAAGGACAAAGGTTGGGCGCCACCCACTTCTTGGAACGATTTGAAGGATCCCAAGTACAAGAAGTTGCTCGTCATCCCACCCATCAACAACACCTACGGCCTGTACACGCTGGTGCAATTCGCCAAGATGAACGGTGGTGGCGAAAAGAATATCGAGCCCGGCTTCAAGGTCATGAAAGAGCAAATCAACCCCAATGTGTTGGCCTATGAGCCATCGCCAGGCAAGATGACCGAGCTCTTCCAAAGTGGCCAGGCCGTCATCGGCGTGTGGGGCACGGGCCGCGTGCACTCGTTCGCCATGACCGGGTTCCCTGTGGACTTCGTCTACCCCAAAGAGGGCACGGTCAACCTCGTGGCCTCGGCTTGCCCCGTGGCCAAAAGCGCCGCGTCTCCTTTGGCCAGCGAATTCGTCAAAGCCTTGGTGGCACCCGAGTTCCAAGCGGTGCTGGCCATTGAATATGGCTACGGCCCCGTCAACAAGAAAGCCAAGGTCGATCAAGAGAAGCTCAAGATTGCCCCGATTGGCGATCGTGCAGCCAAGCTGGTGAACTTCGATTGGGATGTCATCAACGACAAGCGCGACGAATGGACCAAGCGCTGGAACCGCGAAGTCGAACGGTAATCGTTCCGCCGGATCCGCCATGTCTTTTCTCGTCCTTGAAGGCCTCACCAAGCGCTTTGGTGAGCTCACGGCCGTCGACGATCTGCACCTGAAGGTCGAGCAAGGGGAGTTCATCTCCTTGCTGGGCCCTTCGGGTTGCGGTAAGACCACGACGCTGCAGATGATCGCTGGCTTTGTCCAGGCCACGTCGGGTCGCGTCACCCTCGAAGGCCGCGACTTGTTGTCGGTCAAGCCTGCGCAGCGTGGGCTGGGAATCGTGTTTCAAAGCTACGCGCTCTTTCCGCACATGACGGCTGCGCAAAACGTGAGCTTTGGACTGGAGATGCAAAAGGTCCCCAAGGTCGAGCGCGAGCAGCGCGTGGCCGAGGCCCTGGCGCTGGTGGGGTTGTCGGCCTTGGCCGACCGCTACCCGCGGCGCATGTCCGGAGGTCAACAACAACGCGTGGCATTGGCCCGTGCACTGGTGATTCGCCCGCGCATCTTGCTGCTGGATGAGCCTCTGTCCAATCTGGACGCCAAGTTGCGCGAGGAAATGCAGATCGAGCTGCGTCAGATTCAGCGCACGGTCGGCACCACCACGTTGCTTGTCACTCACGACCAGTCAGAGGCCATGACGCTGTCGGATCGCATCGTGGTGATGAACGGGGGCCGGGTGGAGCAGGTGGCACGTCCACACGAAGCCTACGAACATCCGGCATCGCCCTTCGTGGCCAGCTTCTTGGGCAAGACCAACGTAATGGCGGGTCGGCTCACACAAATTGCAGACGGGCCACGCGTGGCCGTCGGCGACGGACACTGGCCATTGGCGCAAACCTCACCCATTCGTTGGAGCGAGGGGCAAAGCCTGCATGTGACCGTGCGGCCCGAGAAAATCTCCTTCGTTTCGGGTCCCGCTTGCAGCTTGGGCGGTGAGGTGCGCTCACGCATCTTCCAAGGCAATCACTGGTTGTTTCAGGTGGACACCGCCTGCGGCCCCATGACCGTCATCCGACAAAACGATGGCAGTGCGCTGCCGCTGGAAGGCGATCGGGTTCGCTTGGGGTGGCCCGCACAAGACATGCAGCTCAGAGCCGAGTCCAGCGCCTCATGAACCGGCAGCAGTCCACGGCCCTCACCCCCTGGTTATTGGCAGGTCCCGCGCTGCTGCTCTTTTTGGGCGTGGTGTTGGTGCCCTTGATCATGACCGGCATGCTGTCGTTCCACGACTTCAGTACCTCCAAAGGCATTCAGCCCGTCTTTTTGCTCAAGAACTGGGAAGAGGTGCTCACCGACAGTTACTTCCATGAAATGTTCGCACGCACCTTGCGAGTGGCCTTGTGGGTCACTTTGGCGTGTCTGGTGTTGGGAGCGCCGGAGGCTTATGTGCTCAGCCGCATGAGCCCCCAATGGCGAGGCGTCTTTCTGCTGGTCATTCTTGGCCCCTTGTTGATCTCGGTGGTGGCAAGAACGCTCGGCTGGGCTCTCTTGTTTGGGGGCCAAACCGGTCTGATCAACAAAGCCTTGATGGGCGCTGGGCTGATTCAATCGCCCATTCCTTTCATGTTCACCGAAACCGGTGTGGTGATTGCACTGACGCACGTGCTGGTGCCGTTCATGGTCTTGTCGGTGTGGACCGCATTGCAGCGCGTGGACTTGGCCACTGAAAATGCGGCCCAGTCGTTGGGGGCCTCGGCCTTCACCACATTGCGGCGCGTCGTATTGCCTCAGGCCTTGCCCGGCATGCTGTCGGGCGCCATCATCGTCTTTGCGTTGGCCGCCAGCGCCTTTGCCACGCCCGCCATCATTGGAGGACGACGCCTCAAGGTGGCCTCCACCTTGGCCTATGACGAATTTCTCAACACACTCAATTGGCCCTTGGGGGCGGCAGTGGCCGTGCTCCTGTTGTTGGGCTTGACCGCCACCATCGTGGGCAGCAACCGCTTGGTGGAGCGGCGCTGGGCGCAGGTGTTTCAATGAGACGCAACGGCGCTTTGGCTTTGGCGTTTCACACCGCCTTCGTCATCTTCATGCTGGCCCCCATCGCCATCGTGTGCTGGGTCGCTTTCACACCCACAGGCTTTCTGTCCATCCCGGTCGATGAGTTTTCTTTGCGGTGGTTCAAAGCCATTGGTCGTTATCCCGAGTTCATCGATGCGTTCTGGAACAGCGTGGGTTTGGCGTTGACCTCGTCGGTCTTGGCGCTGGCGTTCTCGGTGCCTGCGGCATTGGCACTGGCCCGCTATCAATTCCGCGGCCGCGAGGCCTTGACGGCGTTGTTCTTGTCCCCGCTGATGATTCCGCACGTGGTGCTGGGCATTGCCTTTTTGCGTTTTTTCACGCAAATCGGCTTGTCGGGATCGTTCACAGGTTTGGTGGTCTCCCACATCATTGTGGTGCTTCCGTTTGCCATGCGCTTGGTGATGGCGGCCACGGCGGGCATGGATCGGTCGGTCGAGCACGCCGCCATCTCTTTGGGAGCCTCTGACTGGACAGTGTTTCGACGGGTGACGCTGCCGCTGATCCTGCCTGGGGTCCTCTCCGGGGGGGTGCTGGCCTTCATCCAAAGCTTTGATGAAGTCACGATGACGGTCTTTGTGGCCGCGCCAGGCACCATGACGTTGCCTGTGCGCATGTTTCTCTACATCCAAGACAACATCGACCCTCTGGTGACTTCCATCTCGGCCTGTGTCATTGCCATCACAGCTGTCTTTTTATGGGCCATTGACCGCTTGTACGGACTGGACCGTCTGCTTTCAGGACATGGCCGGGACTGATCGGCCATGAAATCAAACAAGGAGTTGTGCATTCATGCAAGCCCACAGCGACTATGACGTGGCCGTCGTTGGAGGCGGCCTGGTGGGTTCTTCGGTGGCCTTTGGATTGGCTCGGCAGGGCCAACGCGTGGTCGTGCTGGACGAAGGCGATGTCGCCTTTCGAGCGTCCCGGGGCAATTTCGCCTTGGTGTGGGTGCAAAGCAAGGGCTTGGGGATGCCCGCGTATTCGCGCTGGACCGTCAAGTCGGCCCAAGCCTGGCCTGCGTTGGCGCAGGAGCTGGCCGACCGAACGGCATTGGACGTCTGTTACGAGCGCCCTGGGGGATTTCACCTCACCTTGAGCGAGCGGGAGTGGACGCATCGGCAAGGTGTCATGCAGCGATTGAGCGCACAGGCCGACATGCCCGAAGTGTCGTTTGAGATGCTCGAACATGCCGAGTTGGCTCGCCGCCTGCCTGGCCTTGGGCCCGACGTGGTGGGCGGCAGCTTTTGCCCGCTGGATGGACATTGCAACTCCCTGCGCTTGTTTCGAGCGCTGCATGTGGCGGGTCAACGCTGTGGCTTGCATTACCGCGCCTTTCATGGCGTGGATCGCATCGATCCTCATGGCGGAGGCTTCAAGCTGATGACCACCGGTGGCGAAGTGCAAGCCGGCAAGGTGGTGCTCACCGCCGGCATTGGCAACGCACGTCTGGCGCCCATGGTGGGCTTGTCGATCCCGGTTCGCCCACAACGCGGACAGATCATCGTCACCGAGAAGGCCGAGCGCTTTTTGCATTTCCCCATTTCCACCGTCCGGCAGACAGACGAAGGTGGGCTCATGCTGGGGGACTCCCAAGAAGAGGCGGTGGATCCGGTGGTGGGCACGCCGGTGCTGTCTGTGCTGGCGGACCGTGCAGCGCGCATGTTTCCGCGCATCGCGCGCTTGAACGTGACGCGCACCTGGGCGGCGCTGCGCGTCATGACGCGCGACGGTTTTCCGGTTTACGAGCAATCCGCCAGCCATCCCGGCGCATTTGGCGCCACTTGCCACAGTGGCGTGACGCTGGCCGCCAACCATGTCTTCACCTTTGCAGACCATGTGGCGCGAGGTCACTTACCCCCTGCAGAGTTTGAGGTCTTCAGTTCTCGGAGGTTCGATGTTCAAAAGGTTGCCTGATACCGCGCCCGGCGCGGCAGTGCCTGTGCATTTCACGTTTGATGGCGTGGCGCTCAAAGCCCGCCCCGGGGACACCGTGGCTGCAGCGCTCATCGCAGCGGGTCACGACATCTGCCGCGCCACACCCGTGAGCGGTGCTCCCCGCGCTCCTTACTGTCTGATGGGCGTGTGTTTTGAATGTCTGGTGTCGATTGACGGCGTGGGCAACCGTCAAGCCTGCTTGGTCCCTGTGCAAGAAGGCATGCACGTACAAACCCAGCGCGGCAAACGCAGCATGTCTGAAGGAGCCAGCGCGGCCATGGGGGATCGTCCATGAGCGAGCCAGGCTTGGCCCCATCCAAAGAGGCCTTCTTAAGAGACCCATCGGTGTCCAGCCGGATAGACGACCAGGCGATAGAAATCCCAACGACACCCGACGTGCTGGTCATCGGCGCTGGGCCGGCCGGCATGGCTGCGGCCCGGGCTTGTGCGCAAGCGGGTTTGGTCACGGTGATTCTGGACGAGCAGGCTGCGCCAGGCGGACAGATCTACCGAAGCATCTCGCACACGCCCTTGCAAGAACGCCACGTGCTTGGCGCTGACTATTGGCATGGCTTGTCCTTGGTGCAAGGTCTGCATTCATCCGCCGTGCACCGGGTGGCCGGAGCTGCCGTATGGAATATTTCTCCTGAGCGGGAGGTGGCTTTTTCCAAGTCGGGACGCTCCTATTTGTTGCGCCCTCGGCGCATCATTGTGGCCACCGGTGCGCAAGAGCGACCCTTTCCCATTGAAGGCTGGACGCTGCCCGGTGTGATGACGGCGGGCGGGGCGCAAATTTTGTTGAAATCATCGGGCGTGGTCCCCGCAGGCAAAACGGTCCTGGCCGGTTGCGGCCCCTTGCTGTGGTTGTTGGCTTCTCAATTGCTGGCCGCCGGCGGGCGGGTGGACCTGATCTTGGACACCACCCCAAAGAAAAACCGCGCCAGTGCCTGGCCCCATGTGGTCGAATTTCTGACCTCCCCCTACGCCCTCAAAGGCTTGGGGTTGTGGCTGGGCGTGCATCGCAAGGTGCGCGTGGTGACTGGCGTCACACAGCTTCGGGCCGAGTCCGACGGCCAGATGGGCCGTCTGGCTCGTGTGCATTGGCACACCTCTGACGGAACGGCTCATCAACAAGCCGTGGACACCTTGCTCTTGCATCAAGGCGTGGTGCCTCAAACAAACTTGGCCATGGCCATTGGCGTGCCTCACCGCTGGGATGAGGTGCAGCTGTGCTGGCAGCCTGAAGTGGATGACTTTGGACGTTCGGCTGTGGAGGGCGTGTGGCTCGCGGGAGATGGAGCGGGCATTGGCGGCGCACAAGCCGCCGCCTGCCGCGGACAACTGGCCGCCCTGTCCATCATCCGTGAATTGGCGCCTTCGGCGCTCACGCCCGATGAAACCACCGTACGAGCGGAGCTGGCGCGGTGGATGCGCGGCCGCGCTTTCTTGGACCATTGGTATCGCCCGGCCGATGCCATGCGCATTCCCACGGGTGACACGGTGGTCTGCCGGTGCGAGGAAATCACCGCTCAGCAAGTGGTGGACACCGTGGGTTTGGGGTGCACAGGGCCCAATCAAATGAAGAGCTTTCTGCGCTGCGGCATGGGGCCTTGCCAAGGGCGCTTGTGCAGCCTCACGGTGACCGAGATCATGGCGCAACAGCGGGGGGTGTCACCCGCCGAAGTCGGACACTACCGCCTGCGCCCCCCGGTCAAGCCCATCAGCGTCGGCGAACTGGCCACACTGCCGCAAGATGAGGCGGCCACCAAGGCGGTGGTGCGACTGTGAATCTCGATGGAGGGCCGCGGCACTCTGGGCCTCGCGCGACCTCGGACGTCATCGTCATAGGGGCGGGCCTTCACGGATGCTCCGCCGCCCTTCAATTGGCGCGACGGGGCCTGAGCGTGAGAGTTCTGGACAAGGACCATGTGGCCCGGCACGCCTCCGGTGTGAACGCGGGCGGCGTGCGGCGGCTGGGACGGCATTTGGCGGAGGTGCCGCTGTCGGTGGCCTCCATGGAAATGTGGCACCACATCCAAGAGCTCGTGGGCGACCCTTGCGGGTTCGAACAACATGGGCAGATCAAGGTGGCCGAATCTGAGGCCGATTGGGCCAAGTTGACCTTGCGTGCACAACAGGTCCGCGACATCGGCTTTGACCACGAAGAGCTCATCGACCGCCATGAGCTGCGCCGCCTTTTGCCTGCCGTCGCAGACCACTGCGTGGGCGGATTGATCTCTCGGGCCGACGGTGCGGCCCTGCCTTACCGCACCACCCTGGCCTTCAAGCATGCGGGTGAGCGCGCGGGCGTGCAGTTTCACGAAGGAACCGCAGCGCAAGGGATGGATCGCGTCGGCCAGACCTGGCGAGTGGCCACGTCCCAGGGCCTGTTTGAAGCCCCGGTGGTGGTGAATGCAGCCGGCGCCTGGGGCGGCCAAGTGGCTCGCTGGGTGGGCGATGAGGCACCGGTGGTCCCTGTGGCCCTCATGCTCATGATCACCGCCCCGGTGGCACCCTTCGTCCAACCGGTGGTGGGCGCCACCAGCCGCACACTGTCGTTCAAACAGTTTGCCAATGGCACGGTCATGATCGGGGGCGGACACATGGGTCGCGCCTGGCCCGAGTCCAACCGCACCGACTTGGATTTCACCAAGCTGTCTCTGAATGCGCGCATTGCCGCAGAAATATTCCCCATCATGCAAGACGTGACCATCGTCCGCGCCTGGGCGGGCATTGAGGGCCGCATGCCTGATGACATTCCCGTGCTGTGTCAAAGTCCGCGGGCCCCTGGCGTCGTGCACAGTTTTGGCTACAGCGCCCACGGATTCCAGATGGGCCCGATTTGTGGCGTCATCGTGGCAGACTTGGTCATTGAAGGTCGATCGACCTTCGACCTGGGCGCTTTTCACATCGCCAGGTTTCGCTCCTGAGGGTTATCACGGATCCTCGGCTCCAGGCCCGCGGCGCCAGCCACGGCCAATCAGGCTATAGTTCGACCTTTTCGCCGGAAATCCTGCGCATGAATGGCGAAATTCAAGACACATTGCCCCTGGGGCAGAGATTTCGTTTCGTTGGTGCCTGAGTTTGAGGCGCCAGCAGCCGGAGGAAGAATTGGAATTTGGCGAACAGCAAAGCGGCAGCAGAAAGTCTGTCGGCATTGGCATCGTGCTGGGCATGCACCTGTTGCTGGGTTGGGCCTTGGTGACGGGCCTCGCGCAGCGCATGGTGGAAGTGCTGAAGGCGCCGATTGAAACCAAAATCATTGAGGAGGTGAAGCCACCGCCTCCGCCACCGCCGGAGAACCTCCCGCCGCCGCCCAAGTTCGCACCGCCGCCACCGAGTTTTGTTCCGCCCCCTGAGGTGGTGGTCAATCCGCCCCCCATGGTCGCGCCCACCATCACCACCACCACGGTGGCGCCGCCGCCAGCGCCGGTGCACATTGCGCCAGCGCCCAAGGCCGATGCGCCGCCGGCACCACCGCGCTTTGCCGCCCGTCCGGCCATCGCCAACGTGCAAGAATGCGCCCCCAAGGCCGACGACTACCCGCCGGCGGCTTTGCGTCAAGAGGCCACCGGCACCACCCGCATCCGTTTCACGGTGGATGTGGCGGGCAAGGTGTCGGCCTCTGAAGTGGTCAAATCGGCCGGCTCCACCCGAGAGCACCGACTGCTGGACCGGGTGGCCCAACAAAAGCTCAGCGAATGCCGCTTCAAGCCAGGCAGCGACGAACAGGGCCGTCCTGTGGGAGGCTCCTTTGACGTCGAGTATGTTTGGAAGATTCAGTAATTCACATCCGCATCGTTTTTTTGATTCATTTTTTGATCCCTGGCGCAAGCGTTCTGTTGCAAGCGCCTTTTCCCTTGGAGGCACCATGTCCTTGTTGAAAGTTGTTCGCGCGTCCTTCGCCGCCATGATGATTGCAGCGGCCTCATTGGCAGCCACTGTGCCCTCTGCGGCACTGGCGCAAGCCGCTTCGGCCCCTGAAGCCGCAGCCGCGCCCAAGGCCGCTGTGGCCGAGGAGGCCGTGGACAATCCTTATGGCCTGAAAGCCCTGTGG
Source organism: Betaproteobacteria bacterium (assembly GCA_009923895.1). Lineage (GTDB taxonomy): Bacteria > Pseudomonadota > Gammaproteobacteria > Burkholderiales > Burkholderiaceae_C > Rubrivivax. Next base: position 8,651 of record RFSP01000054.1, read on the forward strand.
TCCCAAGGCGACTTCGTCGCCAAAGGCACGCTGATCATCATGCTGATCATGTCCATGGGCAGCTGGTACATCATCATCACCAAGCTCCTGGAGCAGCAGAACATGCTCAAGTCCGGGCGCGCGGCGTCGGAGACGTTCTGGCAAGCGGCTTCATTGAAGGCCGGGGCGGACGGCCTGGAAGAAGGCTCGGCCACCCGCTACATCGCCGATGAGGGCATCAAGGCCGCGGATCACCGTGAAGGCTCCATGGTGGAGTCGATCGATCGCGCGACCTGGATCAATATCAGCGTGGATCGTGCGGTGAGCAGCGTGCAAAACCGTCTGCAAAACGGCATGGCTTTCTTGGCCACCGTCGGCTCCACCGCGCCTTTCGTGGGCCTGTTTGGTACCGTCTGGGGCATCTACAACGCGCTGGTCAAGATCGGTATTTCGGGCCAAGCCTCGATCGACAAAGTGGCCGGTCCCGTGGGTGAAGCCCTGATCATGACGGCCATTGGTCTGGCCGTCGCTGTGCCCGCCGTGATGGGCTACAACTGGCTGATCCGCCGCAACAAGGCTGTGATGGACATCACTCGCACCTTTGGCGGCAACCTGCAACAAGTGCTCTTGACCGGCAAGCGTTGATCACGGCCCGGCCCGCGAGGAGATCGCCATGGCGATGAACGTCGGTCCCGCCTCGGAAGACGGCGAGGAGCAACTCAACAACACCATCAACACCACGCCCCTCGTGGACGTGATGTTGGTGCTGTTGATCATTTTCTTGATCACCATCCCGGTGGTCACCCAGTCCATCAAGCTGGAGCTGCCCAAAGAGCGCAATCTGCCCACGCAGACCAAGCCCGAGAACATCGTCATCGCGGTCAATCGCGACGGCGAGGTGC
>RFSP01000055.1 GCA_009923895.1 Betaproteobacteria bacterium
AATGAGGGTCCATTCCATAGGGGTCAGTGTGCCTCATCCCAATTCAAGCCCACCCCCACCTCGGCCAGCAGGGGCACACTCAATGAGGCGACACCGGCCATCAGCGCTGGGACTTCGCGCTTCACCCACTCCAACTCCTCTTCGGGCACCTCGAAGACCAGCTCATCGTGAACCTGCATGATCATGCGCGTGCGTTTGGTTTGGACATCTAGCGCCTCTTGCACGGCCACCATGGCCAGTTTGATCAGGTCGGCCGCCGTCCCCTGCATGGGCGCATTGATGGCCTGGCGCTCCGCGGCACTGCGTCGAGGTCCGCTGCCCCCCCGGATCTCCGGCAAGATGATGCGCCGTCCAAACAAGGTTTCCACATAACCCAATTCGGCAGCACGGGCCTTGGTCTGCTCCATATAGGTTTTCACGCCAGAAAAGCGCGAGAAATACCGGTCGATGTAGTCGCGCGCGGCCTTTTGCTCAATGCCCAGCGCCTGGGCCAAGCCAAAAGCACCCATGCCGTAGATGAGACCAAAGTTGATGGTCTTGGCATAGCGCCGCTGCTCGCTGGTGACTTCTGAGGGCGCGATACCAAACACCTCAGAGGCGGTTGCCCGGTGCACGTCTTCGCCTTGTGCAAAAGCGCGCGTCATCGCGGGGTCCGCACTGATGTGCGCCATGATCCTCAGCTCAATTTGCGAGTAATCACAACTGACCAATCGGTGGCCCGGCGGCGCGATAAACGCCTCGCGTACGCGACGACCCTCGGGCGTGCGAATGGGAATGTTCTGCAAATTGGGGTCGTTGCTGGCCAGCCGCCCCGTCACGGCCACCGCTTGCGCGTAGTTGGTGTGCACGCGTCCGGTCTTGGGGTTGACCATGAGCGGCAGCTTGTCGGTGTACGTGCTCTTAAGCTTGGACAGGCCTCGATATTCAAGAATTCGAGCGGGCAGCGGATAGTCAGCGGCCAGTTCCTGCAGCACTTCCTCATCGGTGCTGGGCGCACCTGTGGCGGTCTTTTTCTTCACGGGCAAGCCCAGCTTGCCAAACAAAATTTCACCGATCTGTTTGGGACTGCCCATGTTGAAAGGTTGTCCCGCCAATTCATGCGACTGACGCTCGAGGTCCACCATGCGTTCGGCCAATTCACGGCTTTGTTGCGCGAGCCTTTGGACGTCTATCAGCACGCCATGCCGTTCAATGCGACCCAAGATGGCGCTGGTGGGCATTTCGATCTGTTCGTACACGTATCTGAGCTTGTCGTCGGCCTGCAGCTGCGGCCACAGCGTCTGGTGCACTTGCAAGGTCATTTCGCTGTCTTCACCAGAATATTGCGTGGCACGCTCCACATCCACCTGTGCAAACGGAATTTGGCTCGCTCCCTTGCCGCACAAGTCTTCATAGCTCAAGCCTTTGCGTCCCAGGTGGCGATCGGCCAGGCTCTCCAAGTTGTGCGGCTTGTGGGCTTCGAGCACATAGCTTTGCAGCAAGGTGTCGTGGACATAGCCTTTGACGCTCACCCCATGGTTGGCCAAGACGTGGGTGTCGTATTTGATGTGCTGACCCACCTTGTGGGCCTGGGGGTTTTCCAGCCAAGGTCGAAGCCGCGCCAACACCGTGTCCAGAGACAGCTGGGCCGGAGCTCCCGGCCCTTGGTGCGCCAGGGGAATGTAGGCCGCTCGGCCGGGCTCCACCGCCAGGCTCACGCCCACCAAGCGCGCCTGCATCGCGTCCAAAGAGTCGGTCTCGGTGTCCAACGCAACCAAAGGCGCCGCCTCAACCCGGGTCATCCAACGTTCCAGCGCCGAAGCATCCAATACCGTTTCGTATTCCCGCGCCAATGTCACCGCCGGTTTGGGCGGCACGGGGTCGGCCACATGGGCCGACAGGCCTTGCCGGTCTTCCAGTTCTTTGCGCCAGGTTTTGAAACCGTAGCGCACGTAAAAGTCCAGCAGGCCCTGTGAGTCCTCGGGTTTGAGCGCCAGGGCATCCAGGACCGGCCATCCGGGAACCTGAGCGGACAAGTCGCAATCGGTCGCCACCGTGATCAGGCGGCGCCCCATGGGCAGCCAATCCAAGGCCTTGCGCAGATGCTCGCCCACCGCACCGCCCATCAAGGGCGCGTGAGCCATCACGGCGTCGAGTGATCCATGCTCTTGGAGCCACTTCAAAGCCGTCTTGGGTCCCACTTTTTCAACGCCCGGGACGTTGTCTACCGCATCGCCCACCAAGGTGAGGTAGTCGATGATGAGTCCCGGTGGCACCCCAAATTTGGCCAGCACACCGGCCTCATCCAAGACCTCTCCGGTCATGGTGTTCATCAGTGTGACTTCCGGGGTCACCAGCTGAGCCAAATCCTTGTCACCGGTGGAGATGACAACGCGGTGACCACTAGCCGCCGCCACACGGGCCAGCGTGCCAATGGCGTCATCGGCCTCAATGCCTGGCACCTCCAACACGGGCCACCCCAGAAGTCGCACCACCTCATGAATGGGCTCAATTTGTCGCACCAGGTCTTCAGGCATGGAAGGCCGGTGGCCCTTGTAATCGGGATACCAGGTGTGGCGAAAGGTGTCGCCTTTGGCATCAAACACACAAGCCGCATGGGCCGCCGGGATCTGCTCCCGCAATCGCCTCATCATGGCCACCATGCCATGAAGGGCCCCCGTGGGAACCCCCTCGGGTCCGCGGAGGTCGGGCATGGCGTGGTACGCACGGTAGAGATAGCTCGACCCATCCACCAACAACAAGGTCTGTGAAGTGCTCATGGGGTGTGATTGTGCGTCCTCGGGCGACCCGCCGTAGAATGGCCTCATGAAGTTGTTCCATTGTGGCTTGGCTCCCTCCCCTTGGCTCGTGGCCGGAGCAGCACTTTTGACCTGCGCCGCGCCCATGGGCGTGTGTGCCAGCGACGCCACGCCTGAAGCCAAGGTGGAACGTCTGGTCATTGAAGACGATCAAGTGCGCATCGAAGAATTGCGCGTGCGTGGCGAGTCTCAACGCATTGTGGTCAAGCTCAAGGGCTCGGGAGGCCGGGAATATGACATCGTGCCTCCCACGGGCGCCTCAGATCCCTCTCAGCGCCTGAAGGCCCCTGCCGGTTCGGCCCTGTGGCGCCTGTTTTCGTTTTGATCTGAAAGACGTTCGTGGCCGTTTATACCGAAGTCTCGGTGGCGCAGGCGGCAGCGCTGTTTGCGTCTTTGGGACTCGGGCCTGTGACCGACATGCAAGGCATTCGCTCAGGCATTGAAAACACCAACTACTACGTCTACACGCCCCAGGGGCAGTGGGTCTTGACCCTGTTTGAGCGATTGAGCCACGAACAACTGCCGTACTACTTGTCGCTCATGCAGCATCTGGCGCAGAAGGGCATTTTGGTGCCCGCGCCTCAGGCCACTGCCGACGGTCAACTGGTTCACACCGTGGCTGGCAAACCTGCCGCCGTGGTGACGCGGCTTGCGGGGAGCCACCGCTTGGCACCAGCCGCCACCCACTGCGCTCAGGTGGGCGAGATGCTCGGCCGCATGCATGTGGCAGGCCGCACCTTTGGCGGCGAGCAACCCCATCTGCGTGGCTTGTCTTGGTGGGTCGACACCGTTCCTCAGGTGCTGCCTCACCTGGATCCACCGCAGGCCCGCTTGCTGCAAGACGAATTGGCCTTCCAGCAGGAAGTGGCGCAATCGCCTGCCGGCCGGGCCTTGCCTCAAGGCCCGATTCACGCGGACCTGTTCCGAGACAACGTGATGTTCGACGGCACGTCGGGAGAAGACCGTCTTTGCGGATTTTTTGACTTTTATTTCGCAGGCACCGACACCCTGCTTTTTGATGTGGCCGTGTGCTTGAACGACTGGTGCATCGACCACCAGACGGGGCGACTGATGGAAGACTTGGCACAACCCTTCATCGCCGCATACGTCAACCAAAGACCTCTGAGCGGCGGCGAAGCCCGCTTGCTACCGGCCATGCTCCGGGCGGCCGCTTTTCGGTTTTGGCTGTCACGCCTGTGGGATTGGTATCTGCCTCGCGATGCGGCCTTGCTTCAGCCCAAAGATCCGACGCATTTTGAACGGGTTCTGCGCAGTCGCATTGAAACCCCCTGGCACGCGCCGCTGTAGAGTGCCGTCATGCCGCTTGTATTGAAATCTGTCGCCCCGTCTCAGGGACTGCGCTGGCTGCGCGAGGGACTGCGGCTGTTCTTGCGCCATCCCTTGGGGTTTTGCGGGCTGTTTGCCACATTTTTGTTTGTGGTCATGTTGGGGTCGCTCTTGCCGGTGGTGGGCCCGTTGCTCACCTTGGCGGCGCTGCCCTTGATGTCTTTGGGTTTTATGGTGGCTGCGGAGGCCACCTTTGCAGGTGCGCCCATTCATCCGGGGTTGTACCTGGCCGCATTGCGACGCGATCGCACCCGACGGCGATCTCAAGGGGTGCTTTGTGCCCTTTATGGCCTGGTCACCGTGGCCTTGATGCTCTTTTGTGACTGGCTCGATGGCGGGGCCTTTGACCAGCTCCAGCGCCTCATGTCACGCGGAGGATCGCAAGACGAAGTGGATGCGCTGTTGGCGCAGCCCGCCTTCGCCACGGCCATGGGGATGCGCTTGGCCGGGGCTGCCCTGATTTCCATCCCCTTTTGGCATGCGCCGGCCCTGGTCCACTGGGGAGGGCAAGGTCCTGCACAAGCCTTGTTCTCCAGCACCGTGGCCATTTGGCGGGCCAAGGGGGCCTTTGCCCTCTACATGCTGGGCTGGTTTGTCCTGATTGTGGGTTTTGGTGTGCTCACTGCCGTGGTCCTCAGCGCACTGGGCCTGACACAGTTGGGCGGTATGGTGGCCTTACCAGGCGCGCTCACCCTGTCCACGATCTTTTACGTCTCGTTGATCTTCACTTTCAACGACTGTTTCGACGTCCGCCACACCGTGGTGTCGGCCTGAGCGCGGGCATCATGGCAGTGGCGTGAGCTTGGCCACCGACAGGGCGAGCCACTTCATGCCATGTCGGCCGAAATTGACTTGGGCGCGGGCGTCATCTCCGCTGCCCTCCAAGGTCACCACCACGCCCTCACCAAACTTGTTGTGGAACACCCCTTGGCCCACTCGCAGCCCGGACGAGCTGGGCGGCGGTTCGATCCGTCCAGCTCCCACCATGGATGACAAACCGCTGCCTCGCGCCCAGGCGGCTTGGTAGTCGCGCGCATAGCCCGAGCCAAAACCTGCCGTGCGCGGCGTGAGCCACTTGAGAGACTCGTCGGGCAGCTCATCAAAGAACCGGCTGCGCACGTTGTACCGCGTTTGACCATGCAACATGCGGGTTTGGCTGAAGCTCATGTACAGGCGCTGCCTGGCCCTGGTGATGGCCACGTACATGAGGCGTCGTTCCTCTTCGAGTCCATCGGCATCTGACAAAGAGTTTTCGTGCGGGAAGAGGCCTTCTTCCAAACCCGTGATGAACACCGCGTCAAACTCAAGACCTTTGGCCGAGTGCACCGTCATGAGCTGAATGGCATCTTGTCCAGCTTGGGCCTGGTTGTCGCCGGCCTCCAGGGCCGCGTGGGTCAAAAAGGCCGCCAAGGGTGACAACACCTCACCACTGTCCGAATCTGGCACTGACAAACTGGGCGCTGTCTCATCCACCGGCATGCTCACGGCGTCTTTGCCAAAACCCTCCTGGGTCACAAAGGCTTCTGCTGCGTTGACGAGTTCCTCCAAGTTTTCAATGCGGTCCTGACCTTCTTTTTCGGTGCGATAAAAATCCACCAGGCCGCTATCAGCGACCACATGTTCAATGATCTTGCGCAAGGTCATGCCCCGCGTGGCCTCGCGCATGGCCTCCACCTTGGCATTGAAGGCCGACAAGTTGGCGCCCCCCTTGCCCGCCACCGCACTCACGCTTTGCCAAAGGCTTCGGCCCGATGCACGGGCCGCGTCTTGCAGCATCTCCAGCGTGCGCGCACCGATGCCACGGGCGGGGAAGTTCACCACCCGCAAATAGCTGGTGTCGTCGTTGGGATTCTCCAGAAGGCGCAGATAAGCCAACGCATGCTTGATCTCGGCCCGTTCAAAAAATCGCAATCCTCCGTAGACACGGTAAGGCACCCCCGCATTGAAAAGCGCACTCTCCAACACGCGGCTTTGTGCATTGCTGCGGTACAGCAGGGCAATTTCTCGACGCTCGATCCCACCGCGGTGCAGTTGCTGAGCCTCCTCCAAAAACCACTGCGCTTCGGCGTAGTCACTGGTGGCTTCAAACACCCTCACGGGCTCGCCAGGACCCGACTCCGTGCGCAGGTTCTTGCCCAACCGGCGGGTGTTGTGCGCGATCAGGGCATTGGCGGCGTCCAGGATATGGCCTGCGGAGCGGTAATTCTGCTCAAGCTTGATGACCTGCTCCACGCGGTATTCACGCTCAAAGTCGGCCATGTTGCCGACGTTGGCCCCACGAAAGGCGTAGATGCTTTGGTCATCGTCGCCCACTGCAAAGACCCCTTGCGGCGGGTGGGCGGCCGGCGGGGCAAACATTTGCAACCACCGGTACTGCAATCGGTTGGTGTCTTGGAACTCATCCACCATGACGTGGCGAAAGCGCCTGCGATAGTGCTCACGCACACTCTCATGGTCCCGCATGATCTCGTAGGTGCGCAGCATGAGCTCGGCAAAATCCACCACGCCTTCGCGGTGGCATTGGTCTTCATAGTTTTGATACACCTCGACCAGGCGCCGGGTTTGCTCATCGCGCACATCGACATCTTTGGGCCTCAAGCCGTCTTCTTTGGAGGCTGCGATGAACCAGCTCACCTGCTTGGGAACGAATCGCTCCTCATCCAGGTTCATCGCCTTGATGACCCGCTTGACTGCAGAGACCGTGTCTTGGGCGTCCAAGATCTGAAAGCTCTGCGGCAGACCGGCCAGCTTCCAATGGGCCCGCAAAAAGCGATTGCACAGGCCATGAAAAGTACCGATCCACATTCCACGCACATTGACCGGGAGCATGGCCGACAAGCGCGTCAGCATTTCCTTGGCCGCCTTGTTGGTAAAGGTCACGGCCAGCACGCCTGCAGGCGACACCTGCCCGGTTTGCAGCAGCCAGGCTATGCGCGTGGTCAGGACCCGCGTCTTCCCCGACCCCGCACCGGCCAGAATCAAGGCGGGCTTGCCTGGCAAAGTCACTGCCGCCAACTGCTCGGAGTTGAGGTGGCGCAGCAAACCCGCCGAGGCGGCGGAGGGCGTAGAGGCGTCTTGCGCCTCGCCGGCGCTCAAGGGGTCTTGCATGCGCCGATTCTATTCAGCGAACCATGAACGGCATTTCGTTCGGTTCGCTCACCCGTCGTTGAGCCCGAGCCGTTGGGGGTGAGGTGGCCGACAGCGGGCAAGCGCCCTGGTCGATGTGGCGCAGCGCCGAAGTCAACAAAGGCTCGCTGGACTGTCCCAAAGCCTGCTTCCAGTCTTCGGCCACGGAACATTGGGCGGGGAGCCCGTCAAAGTAGCGCCCTTGCCCCAGCGCATTGACGCTCTCAAAGTTCACCACGCTGAAGGTGTTTCCACATCGGTTGACCGGCTGAAACCCAAAAGGCTTGCCACAACTGGTCTCTCCCAAGCCAATCACCTGCACACCCACGCCTTGCAACCCGTTGATGACCAGCTCGCTTGCCGAACAAGTGCGCCGGCCCATGAGCACGTACACCCGCTGCAATCCCAGGGCCGAGCTCGGCGCCGGGCTGCTCAACCGCACGGTGCTGTTGTTGGCCGATTGCGTGTCGTTATAGCGCAATGACGCAAAGACCTTGCCAGACCCCGGAGCGCCGGCCACATAGCTGGCGATGGTGTTGGCCACCGACACATAGCCGCCTCCGTTGTAACGCAGGTCCAGCACCAACTCGCTCACACCTTGAGACTTGAAATCCAACATGGCCGCGTCCAAGGGCGTGAGCAGTTGGTTGATCATGTCCTTCAAAACCAAATACCCCACCTTTTTGCCCTGCGACGTGGTCACCACGCGCGCCAAGGGCACCGGTGTGAGGTCAAACACCTGTGAGACGAGGTTCACCGTGCGGTCAACGGCGCCGTTGCGCAAGACCAAGGTCAAAGACTGTCCGGAAGCGGTGGCGGACAAGGCCGAAAAGTCATTGCTCGCGATCAACTCCGATGACGGCCGTCCGTTGATCGACAGCACCTGGTCGCCTCGGGCCACGCCAGCCGTCGCTGCGGGTGACTTGGGTTCCACGTAACGCACATAGAGCGGTGCATTGGGCTGCCCGGTCACTTCCAGACCGGCCACCGACACGCCCCATCCCAGGCTCTGACCATCGGTGAAGAACTGGCTGTAGGAGACCGTGGGCTGATAATTGCTCCACTTGTCGGCTGGCCAGGTCGTGGACGAGGTTGACAGCGGGTCCAAGGCCGGAGCTGGATCCCCGCCGGTGTACAAAAGGGCGGCAAAATAATCGCTCAAACTTGCGTAGCGGGCCGGGTCCGGCCGAGGCGCAAGGCGGTTCCAAAAGTACGACTGGGCGAAGTAGTCTCGCAACCAGACATTTTGTTCAGAAGTCGAGCAGCCGGAGGATCCACCAGAGGAATTACCGCCCGCGGAACTGCCTGAGCCACCACAACCGGCAAGCACAGCAGCCACGATCGCCAGAAACAGCGCCCACCGCGCGGCATCCCCCCATCGACCCCACGACGGCAATTGACGAGGCAAGACGGGCATCCCTCAAAGGTACCACGACCTACAATTCCCACCATGAGCGAACTTGCCAAATCTTTCGAACCCGCCGCCATTGAGGCCCATTGGGCACCCCGTTGGGAACAGGCAGGCGCGTGCGCGCCGACGCTGGACCCGGCCAAGCCCTCTTTCAGCATCCAATTGCCGCCCCCCAATGTCACGGGGGTGCTGCACATGGGTCATGCGTTCAACCAAACGATCATGGACGCCCTCACCCGCTACCACCGCATGAAGGGCGCCAACACCTTGTGGGTCCCTGGGACCGACCATGCCGGCATTGCCACGCAAATTGTGGTGGAGCGCCAATTGGAGCAACAGGGCCAAAGCCGGCACGATCTGGGCCGCGAAGCCTTTGTGAAAAAGGTGTGGGCGTGGAAGGAACATTCGGGCTCCACCATCACCCAGCAAATGCGCCGCATCGGCGCCAGCGTGGACTGGGCGCACGAGTACTTCACCATGGACGAGAAGCTGTCTCGTGTGGTGACTGACACCTTCGTCAAACTCTACGACCAAGGCTTGATTTACCGCGGCAAGCGCCTGGTCAGTTGGGACCCGGTGCTCAAGTCCGCCGTGTCCGACCTGGAAGTCGAGAGCGAGGAAGAAGACGGCTCGCTCTGGCACATCCGCTACCCCCTGTCCGACGGAAGCGGCTCGCTGGTGGTGGCCACTACGCGTCCTGAAACCATGCTGGGCGACACCGCCGTCATGGTCCACCCCGAGGACGAACGCTATGCCGCGTTGGTGGG
>RFSP01000056.1 GCA_009923895.1 Betaproteobacteria bacterium
GACCCTGGCCCGCACCCTACCCTCTTGGAGGGCTCCATGCTGAAGCCTTTCCAATGGCCCGCGTGGTGTGTGGCCTTTGCCCGGTCTGTTCGGGTCTTTGCCGTGGACGTGGGACACGGCGCATTGGAGATCAGCCACAACTCACTCGCGTTGGTGGGTTTGACCGTGGTGGGTGCCGCGCTCTTCGTGGGTGGCGACGCCGCGCTTCGCGCTCAGGTCGAAGATCGCTTGATGGTGCTGCTGCAAGCGCGCCAAGAGGCTCGCGCCGAGGCCATGGGCGATGTCCTGGCGGGCGTGTCCGACCTCGAAGCCGTGGGCCGCGCCACTGCGCTCGACCCGGCCAGCCTGCCTGCGCCGCAAGCCGCCGTGGTGCAATGGTTGTCCAAACGCTACCGCGTGGCGCCAGAGCCCCTGGGCCGACTGGTACACGAGGCTTGGACGGTGGGCCGCCGCGCCGGACTCGAACCCACCCTCATCCTGGCCATCATGGCCATCGAGTCGGGTTTCAATCCGTTTGCCCAAAGTGCCATGGGCGCCCAAGGCCTGATGCAGGTCATGACCCGCGTGCATGATGAGAAGTTCACGGCTTTTGGTGGCCAACACGCCACCTTCGATCCCGTGACCAACCTCAAAGTGGGCGTGCAGGTCCTCAAGGAATGCATCAGCCGCGCTGGCAATCTGAGCGCCGGTCTGCGGCTGTACGTCGGCGCCGGGCCCCAAGAAGACGACGGCGGCTATGTCGCACGGGTTCTCGCCGAGCAGGTGCATTTGAAGGGTGTGGCCGAGGGCAAAAACGTGCCCATCTCCGTGCCCACCACGCTCAACGCCCCGGTGGCCTCCGCTACACTCGACGCTCTTCGCAACTCGCAATAAGACGTATAAAGGCGCAATAGTGCGCAATAGGGCGCATTCGGGCGCAATAGGGGCCGCTTTCTCGGCGGATCACTCTCAAAAGACAACTGCCATCATGTTTGACCGCCAACAATCCACACTTGCCAACATCGACCCCGCCCTGTGGTCCGCCATCCAGGCCGAAAACCAGCGCCAAGAAGATCACATCGAGCTGATTGCGTCCGAGAACTACACCTCGCCCGCGGTGATGCAGGCCCAGGGCTCGCAACTCACCAACAAGTACGCAGAAGGCTACCCTGGCAAGCGGTACTACGGCGGCTGCGAAAACGTGGATGTGGTGGAACAGCTGGCCATCGACCGCGTCAAACAATTGTTCGGTGCCGCCCACGCCAACGTGCAACCCAACTCGGGCTCGCAAGCCAACCAGGCGGTCTTCTTTGGGCTTTTGCAGCCTGGTGACACGATCATGGGCATGAGCTTGGCCGAAGGGGGTCACCTCACCCACGGCATGCCGCTCAACATGAGCGGCAAGTGGTTCAAGGTGGTGAGCTACGGTCTCGATGCCAACGAAGTCATCGACTACGACGCCATGGAGCGTTTGGCCCACCAACACCGCCCCAAGCTCATCGTGGCAGGAGCGTCGGCCTACAGCCTGCGCATTGACTATGAGCGTTTTGCCAAGGTGGCCAAGTCCATCGGGGCGTACTTCATGTTCGACATGGCCCACTACGCGGGCTTGATTGCCGCAGGTGTCTATCCCAACCCCGTGCCGTACGCCGATGTGGTCACTTCCACCACGCACAAGAGCTTGCGCGGTCCGCGGGGCGGCATCATCGTGATGAACGACGAAGACATTGCCAAGAAAATCAACAGCGCCATCTTCCCCGGCATTCAGGGCGGTCCGCTCATGCATGTCATTGCGGGCAAGGCCGTGGCCTTTCAAGAAGCGCTCCAACCGGGCTTCAAGCAGTATCAGCAGCAGGTGGTGGCCAACGCCCGGGTGCTGGCCGAAACCCTCACGCAGCGTGGCCTGCGCATCGTGTCGGGCCGCACCGAAAGCCACGTGATGCTGGTGGATCTGCGGCCCAAAAACCTCACGGGCAAAGAGGCCGAGACCATCCTCGGGCAGGCCCACATGACCTGCAATAAAAACGGCATTCCTAACGACCCGCAAAAGCCCATGATCACCAGCGGCATCCGCTTGGGCTCACCGGCCATGACCACGCGGGGATTCAAAGAAGAGCAGGCCCGGCAAACCGCTCACCTGATTGCCGATGTGCTGGACCACCCGCACGATGCCGCGTCCATCGCGGCCGTGCGCGCCAAGGTCAGCGACCTCACCCGGCAGTTCCCGGTCTACCGCTGAGCGCACCGAGAACGCCAAGAGCGACGCTGCCTGAGCTCTGCACTGCGACATGCGCTGCCCCTACTGCGGTCACGACGAAACACAGGTTGCAGAAACGCGCGACTCCGACGAGGGCTTCACTCGTCGGCGTCGCCGTTGCACGCAATGCGAGCGACGCTTCACCACGTACGAGCGTCCCGACATCGCCATGCCCGCGGTGGTCAAGCGCGACGGCGGCCGGGTGGAGTTTGATCCCGCCAAACTGCGGGCTTCCATGATGCTGGCCCTGCGCAAGCGCCCAGTGAGCGTCGAACAAGTCGACGCGGCCATGGAGCGCATCCAAGAAAAACTCCTGTCCAGCGCCGTTCGTGAAGTGCCCACCACCCGATTGGGCGAACTCGTCATGCGCGAACTCAAACGCATCGACAAGGTCGCCTATGTGCGCTTTGCGTCGGTCTACAGGAGTTTTGAAGACGTCGACGAATTCCGGCAATTGATTCGAGACATTTGACCGATTCCATGGTCTGCATGGCGTAAGCCGCCCCGCCTTCCCGCCGCCTTGTCCATCCCCCCAAAGAGGGGTGCGAGTAGGACCGGATGTCCCCCATGAAGGGGTCGCGAACTTTGCGGCGGATTTTTACAGTGCGGGCATGGTCTCCCGCCGCATCACCCCCCACCGCTTGGCGCCGCGCCGCAAAAACCAATCGGGCTTCAGCCTGATGGATGGGCTCGTCGCTACCAGCGTGGTGGCCATCTTGGCGGGCATTGCCGCCACCAGTGCGGGCGACTCCCGAGCGCGTCAGCAGCTCCTGGGTGCAGCGGGCGAATTTGAAAGCCACATTCACCACGCAAGAGCCATGGCCACAGCCACCAACGCGGTGGTGCGCATCAGTTTTGAAGCACTTCAAGAAGGTGCGTGTTATGTCTTGCACACCGGCAGCAGCACCGATTGCACCTGCTCGGCCAGTGGCTCGGTTCAGTGCACCCCCAACGTCACGCCACTGCGAGTGGTCTCCTTTGACGCCAACTCGGGTCTGCGCGTGGCGTCCAACGTCAAGTCCATGGCCATCGATCCCGTGCGTGGCACCGTCTCACCGGCAGGGACCGTGCGCTTTGCAGCGCCCAACGGCGCGGCCGTGCACCAGGTGGTCAATGTCATGGGGCGTGTGAGGTCGTGTTCGCCCACGCCAGGCATGGCGGGCGTCTTGCCATGCTGAATGGGCTTTCCCCTTTGTTCGTACCGCGGTCCTGTCGCCATCCACGCACGCACGGACTGTCGTTGATCGAGGCCTGCGTGGCCTTGGCTTTGGTGGCTCTCATGGTCTGTCTGGCTTGGCCCTCTTGGAGCCAGGCTTCGCGCAAAACCCGGCGAGCCGAAGCCATTTCGGCGCTGCTGGGCCTGCAACAAGCGCAAGAACAACGCTACGCGGCACAAGGCGCTTACACCGACGACCTCGCTGCCTTGGGCTGGCCCACGGGGCTGAGCACCAGCGGCCTGTATCGATTGCAAATCATTGGAGCCTCGGCGGCAGGGTATACCGCCACGGCCACCTTGTTGCCAAGCTCCGATGCATCGAACGACGCCGAGTGCCAAGTCCTGGCCGTTCGATGGACGTGGGGGCAATCGAGCTTTGGATCGGCTTGTGCAGGCTGTTCATTGCCGGGCTCGTCCATGGGCTCGTCCACGGGCTCTTTAGCAGGGGCCGTTGACCTCCCCATCTTGTCAGACCCTGCTCGGTGCTGGTCGCGATGAGTGGACCCGCCCTGACACGCGGTCTGTCCAGCCTGGAAATCTTGGTGGGTCTGGCGCTGGGCTTTTTGTTGCTCACGCCGCTGGTGCAAATGGCGTCGTCCCAATGGTCTGGGCTACGTCAGTGGTCCACCGATCTCAAATTGCAGCAGTCCCTTCGCGCGGTGGCCAATGCCATGGCGAGCGACCTGCGCCGCGCCGGCAGCTGGTCATGGGCCGATCGGGCCATTCCAGGCTCCTCAGGCGGCATCAATCCTTACGCCGTGCTGCAAGTCACCGATGGAGGCGGTCTGACCGACGGTGTGAGCTATGCCTACACCCATCCCAAGCGGGCCGAAGACGGTGTGCTCACCGACGATGAGCGCTTGGGGTGGCGCTTGCGCAACGGCGTCATTGAGTCTCAGCTGGGTCAGGGCAACTGGCAGGCCTTGAGTGACCCTCAGCGCGTGCGCATCACCCGCCTGAAGCTCAGCTTGCAATCTCACACCCAAACCTTGCCCTGTGCGCGTGCGTGCACCACACCTGCTGCAGGCATCGCCCTTGAGTCCCCTTGCCCCCCTGTGCAAACCATGCGCACGGTGTGGATCGATTTGGCCGGCCAAACACCGCCCTCGTCATCCTGGGTGTCGTCCCGTTCTTTGCAGACGGCAGTACAGCTTCGAAACGACACTTGGGCAGGCGCATGTCGCGACTGAACCGTTCCCTTCGGACGCGCCGACCCACCGCGTTCGGGCAACGCGGCGGCGCACTCTTGATCACGGTGCTGGGTCTGAGCGTGGCCACCTTGGTGGGGCTTTTGTACGCCAGCCGCAGTCTCGCCACCGAACAGCGGTCTTCGCTGATGCAATGGCGCGCGGCCCAAGCCGCACAGGCGGCAGAGGCAGGACTGGAGTGGACACTCGCGGCCCTGAACGCGGGCCGGCTGTCATCCAGTTGCCGACCCACTGCGGACGCCAGCGCCTCTACATTGGCCCAGCGATGGTGGCAGGAGAACACGTCTTCCGGCAGCGCAACCTCCGCTCAGCGTGCAGGTTGTTTATTGCAAGACAGCAGCTGGATCTGCCGCTGTCCCACGTCGGCTTCCGTGGCGACCGAGCCTCGATCGGGAGGACCTGCCTTTGAAGTCCACGCCCAGACCTCCCAAGCGGTCAACACCTTGCGGCTTCAATCGGTGGGGTGCAGCACAGCGAGTGATTCTTG
Source organism: Betaproteobacteria bacterium (assembly GCA_009923895.1). GTDB lineage: Bacteria > Pseudomonadota > Gammaproteobacteria > Burkholderiales > Burkholderiaceae_C > Rubrivivax. The sequence continues at coordinate 5,148 of RFSP01000056.1, forward strand.
CCTTCGAAGTGGCGTGGCCTTGGCGCCCGATGCGGCGGCCTCGGTGAGCCGGGTGGTGGGGCGTGTTCCCCATCTGCGTGTCCAGCCCAACGCCGCGGTGACCGTCACGCAAGACGTTCGCCTGTCAGCTCCTGCGGGCTTGTCTTGGAACGTGTCAACGGCTCAGACGCCTGCATCGAGCGCGGCCATGCGAGCAGGCGGCGTGGTGCAGGGCGATAACGCATCGCTCCAAGCCCTGCGGTCCGACGGCAGCCCAGCCCCGGTCATCACCCAAGACGCTTGGCTCATGGCCTCGGCGCTCGCCTCCCCCGAGCGGCGTTTTGCCACCTGGATGGGATTGGCACCCAAGGCGTTTCAGCAGCTCACATCGGTCACCTCGCTGTCTTGCCCCTCTCAAGGCTGTGCCGATGCCTTGCTTTCTGCAGTGGCGCTTCGGCCTGGCGCCACCGTGTGGGTGCGTGGAACCTTGCGTTTGGAGCGCAGCGTTTCGGTGGGTTCGACGATGGAGCCCGTGCTCATCGTGGCCGAGGAGGGCTTGGCCTTGGACACACCCGCCAGCCAGATCACAGGGGTGGTCGTATTGCCCGCCCTGCCAAGTGCGGACTCGGGGACGGTGGCCAGCGCCTTCATCCGCGGCTCTGGGTCGATCCAAGGGGCCTTGGTGTGTCTGGGCACCTTGGCAGGACCGACTGATCAAGCCTGGCCCGCAGTGCGACACGATCCCGACGTGGTGGCCCGCGTCTTGACCGATCGGGGCGAGTGGGTCCGGGTGCCTGGGGGATGGCGTGACTTCTAGCCCTTCTAGCGCCCAGCGGGGCTTTTCCATCGTGGAAGCCTTGGTGGCCATGGCCCTGATGGGTTTGGCCTTTGGCTCGGCGTTGCAAAGCCACGTTCGCTTGCAGGCCGCCAGTGACGTGGTTCGGCAGCGAGGAGAAGCCCTGCGCTGGGCTGAGGCAGAGTCAGAAATTCTGCGCGGTGCTGTGTTTCGCAGAGGTGTGCAAGGGGGGTCGGCTTGGGGCGATCTGACCAGCGCTTCTTCGCTTGTGGCCTCCACCTCAGCGGATGCTTCCACCTGGCCCTCGGGATGGCAGATCGATCGGCAAGTGCAAACGCACGGACCAGCCGATGTGGGTCCGCTCAAGGCCATACGTTTGCGCGTGAGCTGGACCGATCGTTTCGGCAAGCCACATGCCTTGTGGCTCGACAGCCTGTTGGCCGGGCAGGATCCGGCCCTTGCCGACTGGCCCTCTCGCCTCTCGCCGCCGGTCCAGCCATGGCCGTAGCCGCGGCCGTGGCCGTAGACTAGGCACATGTTCAGTACCTCGGACCGTGACCGACTTCAACAGGCCTTGGCTTTGGCGCACGAGGCCATCGGGCGCTCCGACCCCAATCCAAGGGTCGGATGCGTCATCGGGTCGCCTGAAGGCCAGACATGGGCTACAGGGTCCACGCAAGTACCGGGCTCGGCCCATGCCGAGGCGGCGGCCTTGTCACAGGCGCAGTCGAAAGGCTTGGATTTGAAGGGAGCCACGGCCTGGGTGACCTTGGAGCCCTGTGCGCACCATGGACGTACGCCACCGTGCGCCGATGCGCTGGTGCGAGCCGGTGTGGCTCGGGTGGTCGTCGGGTCCATGGACCCTTTTCCCCAAGTCAACGGTCAAGGCGTTGAACGCTTGCGCGCAGCCGGGGTGCAGGTGGACGTGATGCCCGCAGAGGACCCGCTGGCTGCGGCCTGCCGAGATCTCAATATCGGTTTTTTTTCGCGCATTGAACGGGGCCGGCCTTGGGTCCGCATGAAGATTGCCGCCTCACTCGATGGCCGCACCGCCCTGCCCGATGGCACCAGTCAGTGGATCACCCAAGCGCCTGCCAGGATCGATGGGCACGCTTGGCGCAAGCGCTCCGGGGCCGTCTTGAGTGGGATCGGTACCGTGTTGGAGGACAACCCCCGGCTCGATGTGAGAGAGGTACCCACGCTGCAACAGCCGCTGCGCGTGATCGTGGACTCCAAGCTGCAAACACCTGCGCAGGCACGGGTCTTGGCGCCGCCGGGCCAAGTCTTGATTTACGCGGCCGAAGAGTCCACCCAACGCCAGCAGGCCTTGCAAGACCAAGGTGCAGAAATCGTCTTTTTGCCCGGGCCCCACGGAAAGGTCGATTTGTCGGCCCTGGTGCACGACTTGGGCCAACGCCATGTCAATGAAGTGCATGTGGAGGCCGGCCACAAGCTCAACGGCTCCTTGCTCAAAGCCGGGCTGGTGGATGAGCTGTTGGTGTACATGGCGCCCATGCTCTTGGGAGAAGGCCGAGAAATGGCCCAAGTCGGTCTGTTGCCGGGCCTGCAGGCGGCCCCACGGTGGCAATTTGTCGATGTCCAACGGGTGGGCGAAGATTTGCGAATGCGCCTGAAGCGCACCTGAGACACGGCAGAAGTCATTGGCCCCCCGCCTACAATGTCGGGATGCCCATATCCCCCATTCCTGAGTTGGTGGCCGAGCTGGCCGCTGGCCGCATGATTGTCCTGGTGGACGAAGAGGATCGCGAGAACGAAGGCGACCTGGTCATCGCGGCTGAACACATCACGCCCGAGGCCATCAATTTCATGGCCCGGTTTGCGCGCGGCCTGATTTGCTTGACCCTGACCCGCGAGCACTGCGAACGCCTGCAACTGCCGCCCATGGCCTCGCGCAACGGCACCAAGCATGGGACCGCCTTCACCGTGTCGATTGAAGCAGCCAGCGGCGTGACCACGGGCATCTCGGCGGCCGACCGGGCTCGCACCGTGCAAGCGGCCGTGGCCAAGAACGCCAAGCCCTCTGACCTGGTGCAACCCGGTCACATCTTTCCGCTGCAAGCCCAAGATGGCGGCGTGTTGATGCGAGCAGGTCATACCGAGGCCGGATGCGACCTGGCCGGCATGGCCGGGCTGACACCCGCAGCGGTCATCTGCGAGGTGATGAAAGACGACGGCACCATGGCTCGCCTGCCCGATCTGGAAGTCTTTGCGCAATTGCACGGGCTCAAGATCGGCACGATTGCCGACCTCATCAGCTTTCGCAGCCAACACGAGTCCTTGGTGCAACGCGTGGTGCAACGTCCGCTGCACACTGCCCAGGGGCTTTTTGAGTGCGTGGCGTTTCGCGATCGCAGCCAGGGCTTGCATCTGGCGCTGCTGCACGGCCAATGGGCGCCTGGCGACGAAGTCATGGTGCGCGTGCACGAGCCCTTTACGGCATTGGACTTGTTGGATGCCTCCAACCACAGTGGTCACTCCTGGCCGCTGGCGCAGGCCTTGACCACATTGCAAGCGTCGCGGGCCGGCGTGGCCGTGCTGCTCAACTGCGGCCAAGGGGTGGACGCCCTGCTGCCGCAGTTGCGACCATCGAACGACAACGTGGCTTCGAGGTCTCAAATGGACTTGCGCACCTACGGCGTGGGGGCGCAAATTTTGCGCGAGCTGGGTGTGACCCGAATGAAGTTGCTCGGCAGCCCTCGACGCATGCCCAGCATGACGGGATACGGCTTGGAAGTGACGGGGTTCATGCCCTCGGCCCCCACGAAGTCCCATTGACCGGCTCAGCGAGAAGACGCCATGAAAGATGCCAACCAAGGAAGCCCCGTCGTGCTCAACGGCAAAGGACTGCGCATAGGCGTGGTTCGGGCCCGGTTCAACGACGACATCACCTCCTCACTCGCCAAAGCTTGCCGTGCCGAACTGCTGAGTCTGGGCGTGGCCGCCCAGGACATTGATGAATTCACCGTGCCCGGAGCCCTGGAGGTCCCCGTGGCCCTGAAAGCACTGGCAGACAGCGGCGACTATGACGCCCTGGTGGCGGTGGGCTGCATCATTCGCGGTGAGACCTATCATTTTGAATTGGTGGCCAATGAAAGCGGCGCCGGTGTGACCCGCGTGTCTCTCGATCATGTGTTGCCCATCGCCAACGTCATCCTGACCGTCGAGAACGAGGCTCAGGCCTGGGCCCGTGTGGACGACAAAGGTCGCGACGCCGCCCGTGTGGCCGTTGAGATGGCCTTGCTCATGGACGACATTTCATGAGTGAGTCTGCCCCCATCCGCTCCCCTGGCGCACGACGTGCGGCTTCAAAGTCGGCACCAAAATCAGCCCGCAGGCGCTCGCGTGAACTGGCCCTGCAAGGGCTTTATGAGTGGTTGATTTCCGGCACGGATGCGGGCGTCATCGAC
>RFSP01000057.1 GCA_009923895.1 Betaproteobacteria bacterium
CAGTCCGCCACCCCCAACCAGATTTCATTGCGCCGCAAGAACCACGGCACCCATGGCGCGTCATAACGCGCGTACACCGGCTCCCCCTGCGTCTTCAGCCCCGCTTTGTCTGCGGCGGCTTTCAATTCAGCCAAGTGCTCGTCATAGTTGCTCTTTGACCAGGTGCCGGAATACATGATGGCAATCACCCGCTGGGCGGGCACGGCCTTGAGTCGTACCTTGGGGTCGGTGGGCAGAGGCAGCGTATCCAGGGTGTAAGACGATGGCATCATGAACTGCACCACGTAGCCCCCACCGGTCTCCGCGCGAGCCTGCGCCACAGGTGCTGTCATCTCGATCTTCACCGGTTGCGCCGCTTGCGTCACCGGAGCCGTCATGGCGATCTTGCGATCGCCCTGATTGCGTCCAAAAATGTAACCCCCCAGGTAAGAAAACCCCTGGTTCCCGGCCTGTTCAGCGGGCCCAGGCACCGTCACTTCGGCCACCACATAGGGCTCATAGCGTCGAAGCTCCACGCGCTTGGCGTCCAACACGCGCTCCACTTGAAAGCGCGGCTCTTCAATGGCGTGGGACATGGTCAACACCCCAAACAAGGTCAAAAAAATCAGCGCACTGCGCGCAAGCGGGCCCTGTGTGACGCTCATGAAAAGTCTCCGTGGTGTACCCATGGCCGACATTGTGCTGCGCAAACGATTTCCCGACTCACGTCAGGGTGGTACTGCAAAGGTCCACATCGCCCAGTGGGCACTGCAAACGCACGGACCATCCCGGCGGGGCCAACGGCTCCAGTTTGACCCCCTTGAGGCGCAGCACCGTGGCATGGGTTTGAGCCACCCCGTGCAGGGTGACGCCGGTCAAGGCGCAGCCAGAAGCTGGCAAGGTGTCTGCAGGGTGGTGCTCACCCCATTGAATCAACATGGGCAACCCCGCGGGCATCTGCCCATCAGGGCGCAGCAGCATTTGCCAGCGCAAATCGCCTCTTGAAAGCGCCACGGGGTCGCCCGGGTCCACGCCTTTGTGCACGAGGCCAAAGCGGTGCATGTCCAACATGCGAGACCGTGCGACGACTTGCACCAAAGTGGGCTCGCCTGCCGGGCGCTCGTCCAGTCCAAACCAACGTGGTCGCCCGGGCGCTGGGGCGTCGGGGTCGATGGCGATGATCTCCAGGTAGACCCGCTCGAAAGCCGTTGACGACAGCTGCAGCAGCAGGTTGTGCGTCCCCATCAAGGCGTGACGCCCTCCGGCCACTGGCTTTGCGCCCAGTGTGCGTTCACACCAAGCTGAACCCTGCTCGAGCGAGTCGGCGGCGATAACCAGGTGATCGACTTCGGTGGTCATCGGGTCAGGATACCCGTTAAAGACTCAGCACCGTTGCGACTCCCGTAAAGACCAGAACGAGGGTCGCAGAGACGGTATACAGCATCGCCAAGATCACGACTTTGGCCAGCGCCAGTCGACGCGGTTGTGCATAGTAGACATCGACGCTACGCCAGACGGTCCAGCACAGATACAACAGGACCACTGGCGTGATCCACTCCATCAACCCTGCAGGTAGCACACTGGACAGAATGTGCTCCACTCCCAGCAGGAGAAAACAGGCACTGTGGTTGTGCATCAGCAGCAGCACGTGTTCCGCATACAGCCGTCGAGGACGCCAGTAAAAGGCCAGCATCACCAGCGCAAACAACGGCAGCAAAACAAACATCGATCGAGGAATGGCTCGCATGAAAGCCTTGCCGAATTGAATCCCCGAATCTTGCTGCATGCGCAAGCAGGCTTCTTGCAAGCGCTGCGCCAGCCACGGTGAACTCCATCCTGATACTTTCAGATCCCGGCAATCGAGATCAGCCCCGCTGGCCTCAAGGCTTGGGGTCGGCGTCGTCCCCACCGACATCGATGGGGACGACGTTTCTGGGAGCAGGGCCAGCATCAAGAAGTAGGCCAAGCTCACCACGATGTAAAGACGGATCGGCGGCAGGTAACGCTCGCGTCGCCCGGCAAAAAACTCGCGAGTCAAAAAGCCCGGTCGCGTAAGCAGGTAGCGCAGGGTCACCCACAGCCTGGAGTCGGCGTGGGTCAAGCCCTCTGCCAGTTCAGCCAGGAGATGGCGGACCGTTGGCGGGTGCGTCTGGTGGCGTTGGCCGCATGACGCACAGTAGGTCCCGCTCAACAGCGCACCGCAGTTCAGGCAGTGCACCTGTGCCGCGGAGACAGCGGCCGCCGGCGAAGGGGGTATGCTCACTTGAGACCTCGTGACAGCAACAAACGAGAACTTTTTCCAGGATACCTCATGCCCGATGCGCACTTCGACATTCGGTCGTGCCAAGTGCTTCCCGCACCCCAGCAACCTGAAATGGCGCTTCGGCTTTCCAAAGCGATCGGCCGCACGCCCGAGAGTTGGCTGGCCATGCAGGATGCCCATGACCTGTGGGCCGCTCGCAAGAGCGTCAACCTGCAGCGCGTAGGCAAGCTCAAGTTGGCCGTGGCCTAGGGGGTGGCACACTGCGCCTCGCTCAATACCTACGGCGTCACCAAGCTTGCGGCGCTCACCGGAAACTCAGCACGCCGCCCTCGGCCAGTGCGGCGTGCACCACTCGCCGGTCCACAATGACGGAGCCATTCAAGGCGGCCTGAAGCCCGCGCCCTTGCAGCCGCAAGATCCGTCCCTTGCCCATCTGAATCTCGGCACGTTCTAGCATGGGACTGCCCGTCAAGTACGCTCCGCTGAACGGTTCGGCTGGATAGAAGCCCAGCATGGCGAAGACCAACCACGCGCTCATCTGACCCACGTCGTCGTTGCCCACCAGTCCTGCGGGTCCGGTTCCATAGAACCGCCGCACGATCTGCTCGCGCAGCCGCTGCCCTTTTTGCGGCGAATCCGTGAGTGAGTACAGCCAGGAGATGTGGTGGCTGGGCTCGTTGCCATGCGCATACTGGCCGATCAACGCTTCCTGTCCCAGATGCTTGTCGGGTTTGGGGATGGGCAAACGGAAGAAATGATCCAGCCACGCCTCCAGGGCCGCGGTGCCACCGAGACGATCGCGGAAAGCGGCGGTGTCGTGCAGGGCTGGGGTGGCCGTGTACTGCCAGGCGTTGGCTTCGGTGTAGTCGCCGGGGTTCCTCAGCGGCGAAGTGGCCGCCACCGGGTCGAAGGGCGTGCGCCATCGACCCGCACTGTCCTTGCCGCGCAGTGTTCGGGTTTGCTCATCGAAGAGGTGCAGCCAGCTCCGTGAACGCGCCCTGAAGCGCTGCGCCAAGTCGCTGCGCCCCAAGCGCTCAGCCACAGCCGCCACAGCCGCATCCCCATAGCCCAGCTCCGCCGTCATGCTCACCGATTCGCCCTTCTGCAGATCGAAGGGCAGATACCCGTGCTGATCCAACAGGCTCCAACCGCGCTGGGCCCACTCGGGCGCGTCCGGCCGCTCTCGCGTGCTGGTCTCCAGCATCGCGGCCAGCGCGGCTTGCTCATCGATAGCGCCATCTGCGCCGAACCCTTTGACGAGCGCGTCGGCGATCACCGGCAGCGCGGGATTGCCGATCATGCAATAGGTCTCACGGCCCCAGCTGGTCCACAGCGGGAGCCAGCCCATTTGCCGGTGATGGGCGAGCATGGTGTTGATGAAGCCCGGCACCCGCTCCGGCACGATCAGGGTGAACAGTGGGTGAGACGCGCGAAAGGTGTCCCACAGGCTTAGCGTCGAGTAGTACACGCCGTCCGGTGCCTGCATGACTGCCCCACGCGGTCCCCGCACACGGCCATCCGCATCGGCGATGTCGCTGGGGTGCTGCAGCGTGCGGTACAGGGCGGAATAGAAGAGCCGCTTCGTTCTCTCGTCGCCCTCGATGCGGATACGGCCGAGCAGTTCGTTCCACGCACGGTCTGCCGCTTCGCGCGCTGCATCGAAATTCAGGTTTCCTGCCGCGGCGAGGTTACGCCAGGCACCGTCCTCATCGACCGTGGACAAGGCAATGTGCGCCTCCAGCACCTGCCCGACACCCAGATCGAAGTCCAACAGCAGGCGGGGCGCGTTTTCGCCGGACCGTGCGGGCAGGGTTCGCTGACGCAGCACCGGATGGCTGAACTGCACCACGAAAGACAACTGGCGATCGACCCAATTGCTGCGCCACACCGTGCCCCGCAGGCCCTTGTCATGTGGTCGCACATCGGCCGCTTGCGCAGCCTGTCGGTCCACATAGTGCAAGCCATGTTGAAGGTCGACGAGCACCTGAACTCGTCCCGGCCGATCAAACCGGTAGCGTTGCAGCGCCACCTTGGGCGTGGCGGTGAGCTCGACCGTCACACCATGGCGCGGAAGTCGAACGCGGTACCACCCCGGGCGCGCCCGCTCATCGGCCTTGTTCGCACTGAAGTCGGTGGTACCTTCCGCCCAAGCCGTGCCGCCCCGGGGCTGCAAGAGCACATCACCCAGTTCCGGGATGCCCGCGCCGCTGTGGTGCGTGTTGGAAAAGCCCAGGATCCGGCGGTCTCGGTGCTGGTAGCCCGCGCTGTAGCTCCAGCCTCGGTCGGCGTTGTCGGGCGCCGGAAAGACCATGCCAAACGGGACGGTTGCGCCGGGCGTGACGTGACCGGTGCCATCGGTGCCGATGAAGGGGTCGACGTGGCGGGTGAAGGATGGGCTCGCTGCGACTGCATCGATGCCGGAAGCACGGGCGCTCATCCCCACCCACGAGGTCAAAGGAGCGGCCGCAGCCGCTGTCAGGAGTCGTCGTCTTTGCATGGCGTTCAACTGGGGTGCCGAGCCTTGGCCAGGGCTTCCCCATAACAGTCGGTCATGATGGTCCAAAGCATGTGCGAATCGACAAAGCGGTCACAGGGCTCACCTCGCCATGGGTCATCGACCCTTGACGTGGTGGCTTGCTGGTAGTGCAGCCACAGGGGCGGATCGCCCGCAGCCATGGGCAACAGCTCGGCTGCGAAGCTCAATGCCTCGCCTTCAGAAGCATGGCGCAGGAAGCCAACGCAGCAGGCGGTCCACATGGCACGGTAATGATCCAGGTAGAGGCCGGACCGGTCGAGCGGTGTCTGCAGGCAGCCGCTGTTGCCGATGCGCCCATGCAGGGCCCGAACCCGATCGAACACGGGTTGAAGGCGTGCCATGCGCGATTCGAATTCACCGCCATAGGTCAGCTCGTGGCCGGTGTACCAGTGGCTGAGGTCCGCCGTGAAGCGCAGTTCGGGAAAGCGTCGCACCCATTGCAGCGTGCGCCAGATGTCCTGCGTGGCCGTGGCCCGGTGGGTCTCGACCAGCAGCGTATGTCCGTGCCGGGCCTGTGCCTCCAGCAGGGCGCCGGCCAGGGTGTCCATTTCTTCATCCGTCTCAAAGCCGGTGCCCAGATGCAGGTTGGTGAAGACCACCCCTTCATGGGCATGTCGGCGAGCGATGCCATCCAGGTCGGCAGGCTTTAGGGCTCGCGCCATCCCCAGTGGCTGCAGGCCGGCGCGGTGGATGCGCTCGAAGCCGTCCCAGGCCTGAACGCCTTCATGCTCACTTTGCTTGAGAAGGGTGAGTTGTTCATCCAGACTCGCTCGCCAACCGCTTGAAGCCGGCGGCAGTGCAAGCAAGGTGCCGAGGTTGAAGTCCTTGCGCAGGCGCATCACGGCCTCAGGCACGCTGCCACACGACCGGGTTCTTTCGCGTATCGATGACCTCGCCCTCGCGGGCACCCGGGCACCATTGGTCGCGATCGTTGGCCTGTATCGCGTTGAGCGAGGGCACCAGGCGCATGGACGCATCCATGTAGATGATGGTCATCACCGAACGGGGTTGGGTGCTGCGGTTGGCGCCCGCCTTGTGGAAGGTCCAGCCGAGGTGGAAGCTGACCTCGCCGAGATCAAAGGCGCCGGACACGAACTCGAAGCCATGCCGGTTCATGTTGGCCGTGATCCGGTCCTCGCTCTCATCAGAGATGCCCAGGTCTCGGCCGAACTCGACCGACTGGCTGCGCGCGTAGAAGCCCAGCGGGCCCATGTCCTCGGGCACAGGCTGCAGGGGAATCCAGGCAGTGATCGTGCGGTCGGAGGACAGCGGCCAGTAGTACTGGTCCGCGTGCGCCGGGGTGATGCCGCCACCGGGTTCCTTGTAGAGCGACTGATCGTGGTACAGCCGCACACCGTGTACCCCCAGGAGTTCCGCAGCCAGGCGGCCCAGGCGCTGTCCCATGACGAAGCAGCCCACCAGCGGGCTCTTCTCCCACAGGTTCATCACTTGAAGGAATGCCTTGTCGTAGGTGCTGCGCTCCTCCAGTGGGCGCTGCTCGGTGTTGAGGGCTATGGTCAGCCGGGTGATCTCGCCGCCATAGCGAGTCAGGGTCTCGCTGCTCAGCACGTTCTTGAGCTTGATGAAACCATCACGGCGAAACCGCGCGATGTGCTCCGCACTGATCTCATAGGGCGTATCCAGATCGTGATTCATGGTGATTCTGTCAATCTTGATGGCGATAGAAGCCTGCTGCACCGGCGGGCAGGTTCAGGCCGATGGGCGCAGCGAGCGGGAGGGCCCACAGGCAGCGCTGCGGGTCCAGGGCGCCCACAGGCAGGGTCGGCGGTATTGCAGCAGTTGAGGACCCCAGGTTGAAGACGGCCAGTACCGCGTGCTCACCCTCACCGCGGCGCAAAACCAGGACATCGCCCTGCGCATGCAGCACCTCGCAGGCGCCTAGGCGCAGCGCCGGCTGCTCGCGCCGCAATCGCAGCAGCGCCCGAGTCTGATTGAGGACCGATCCCGGGTCGGTCTCCTGTCGATCCGCGGCCAACGCGGCATGCGCGGGGTCGGCCGGCAGCCACGGCTCGGTCTGGCTGAAGCCGGCATGCGGGGCCGCGTGCAGCCAGGGCATCGGCGTGCGGCAACCGTCACGCCCGGGGTTCAAAGGCCAGTGTGCGAGCCCGAAAGGGTCCTGCATGCGTTCGAAGGGCACTTCGCTTTGGGGCAGTCCCAACTCCTCGCCCTGGTAGATGAAGAGCGTGCCGCGCAGGGCCATCAAAAGTGCCATCCAGGTGAGAGGGTCCGCGCCCTCAGCTCCTGTCGGGTGTCGCTGCGTTGCATCCGGGCCATCGCTGCCGCTGAAACTGAAGCCGGCGGCGGCCTTCACGGAACTCCACCGGGACGCCACACGCGGCACGTCATGGTTGGAGAAAGCCCACGACGGCCAACCCTCGCTGCTCGCCCACGGCGCGAGTTGCGAGGCCACCGTGCCGGCATCCGGCCGCGCGCCCAGGAATGCAAAGGAGTACGCCGTGTGCAGGGCATCGCGGCCTTGGGTGTAGGCGAGCATCGTCGCCTGCGCATCGGCCCCGCCAATCTCGCCCACCGTCACGCGGCCCGGGTATTCATCCATCACGGCTCGCAGCCGACGAAGAAAGGCGTGCGACTCCGGTTGGTCCATGGTGTACGCGTGGCGCTGCATCAGCACCGGGTTGTCCCCGCGCTGGCCGGGCGGCGCGGGCGGGTTGTCGCGCAGCAGCGGGTCGTGCGCGTAAAGGTTGGCCGTGTCCAGCCTGAATCCGTCTACGCCGCGGTCCAGCCAGAAGCGCGCCATGCCCAACACCGCGGCCTGAACTTCAGCACAGTGAAAGTTCAGGTCCGGCATCTGGGGCAGGAAGTTGTGCAGGTGGTACTGGCGACGGCGGGGCTCCCAACGCCAGGCCGGCCCGCCCATCCAACTCAGCCAATTGTTCGGCGGGCTGCCGTCCTCCCGCGCATCGGCCCACACGTACCAGTCGGCCTTGGGGTTCTCGCGGCTTGAGCGGCTTTCCTGAAACCAGGGGTGCTCGGCCGCCGTGTGGCTCCATACCTGGTCGATCACCACCTTGAGGCCCAGGCGATGTGCTTGGGCCAGCAGATCATCGAAATCCTTGATCGTGCCAAACATCGGATCGACACCGCCATGGTCGGTCACGTCGTAGCCGAAGTCGCGCATTGGACTCGGGAAGAACGGTGATATCCAGATGCCGTCCACCCCCAGCGAAGCCACATAGGGAAGTCGTTGGGTGATGCCCGGGAGATCGCCGATGCCGTCGCCGTTCGTGTCGGCGAAGCTGCGGGGATAGATCTGGTAGAGCGTGGCGCCACGCCACCATTCGGCGTTCATGCGGGTTCGACTCGTATCGGCTTCAAAACCATCAGTCTGTCGACTATGCTCCCGGAGTTCAGCCTTTGTTTCAACCGCAATTGACGGTTTTCATACACTTTTGAAATCTGCGGCGAAGACCCGTGAAGATCGAACGAGAAATCATTCAGCACCCCGACGCCTCCATGCGTTGCACCCAGCTTCGCCAATCCGGGTTCCGTGGCGGGCTGCACCGCCATGCCCATGTTGAACTCACCTGGATTGAGCGGGGCCGAGGGCTTCGTTGGGTGGGCGACAGCGTGGAGCCCTTCAGCGATGGTGATGTGGTGTTGGTGGGGCCCGAGCTGGCACATGTCTGGTTGACGGGGCAGGGCGGTGGTCCTCGCTCTTGTGCCGCCACCGTGCTGCAGTTCCCTTCGAACTGGGCCGCCGCCACCGGTTTGCCCGAATTGCGAGGGCTGGAGGTGCTCATGAGGCGCGCGTCCCGCGGTCTGGCGATCGAGGGGCGTCTGCGACCCAAGGTACAGGCCTTGATGACCCGCATGTCCAGTGCGGATGGCCCAAACCGTGCAGCGCACTTGATCGAGTTGCTGGCGTTGATGAACAAAGAGTTGGGCGAGGGATCGCTCGACCTGCGCTCCTTGTCCGTTCAGGCCACACCGGCCGATGCCGAAGGCTCTGCATTTCGCTTGCGCCGTCAGCGTGTGGATCGGCTGTTGCGTTGGGTGCAGGCTCACCTGGGCGACGATCTCTCCGTGTCCGACGCTGCGGCCATTGCGGGCACTTCCGCTGCTGCGTTCGGAAGATTCTTCCGTCGCGAAGTGGGCAAGTCCTTCATCGAATTCGTCAATGACGCCCGTTGCAGCTGGGCTGCGCTGCGCCTGCTGGAAAGCGCGGAACCGGTGGCCGAAATTGCTCTGGCCTGCGGCTATGCCTCCTTGTCGAATTTCGGTGAACATTTCCGGCGGCGCTATCAGGTGTCGCCACGGGAATACCGGCGTCAAGCGCTTCGGGCTTCCCAATGACAGGTGGCTTGATCTGCGCTCGTGAACCGGAGACTCCGGCGCGCAAACAAAAAGGCCCTGCGCACGCGCAAGGCCTTGATGCTTTAGCAGCAGAAGTTTGGCTCCCCGACCTGGGCTCGAACCAGGGACCTACGGATTAACAGTCCGGCGCTCTACCGACTGAGCTATCGGGGAATAGCCCAGCATTATAGCCAGCTTTTGCCCTGACCCATTCGCC
>RFSP01000058.1 GCA_009923895.1 Betaproteobacteria bacterium
GCGGCGCTGCCGGCCCTGGGCGGCGCGGGGCTGAGCGTGATTCCCCTGCCGATCAGCCTGCAGGTGCCCGCCCTGCTGCTGACGGCCCTGGTCTACGGAGTGTCTTCTCTGGGCACTTTCGTCTGGCTGGTTGATCGCCCTGCCATCGTGGGAGTCTCGACCCAAGAACGTTCCATGCAAAAGGCCTGGAGTCGCCTGTGGCATACCTTGCGTGCCGCGGCGAATTACCGCGACTTTGCATGGTTGATGGCCTGCACCATTGCCTATCAGGCAGGGATTTCTGTGGTGATTGCCTTGGCGGCGGTGTATGCCGAACAAGCCTTGGGCTTTACGCAGGTGCAGACGATGACGCTGGTATTTTTGGTCAACATCGCTGCCGCATTGGGCGCTTTTGGCTTTGGCCATTGGCAGGATCGCATCGGGCACCGCAGGGCCTTGGCCATCACCTTGGTCGGATGGGTGGTGATGGCGGTCATGGCCGGAGTGGCTCAAACCGCCACATTGTTCTGGTGTGCCGCGGTGCTGGCGGGCATTTGCATGGGCTCCAGCCAATCGGCGGGCCGGGCCATGGTGGCGCTGTTGGCACCCGACACGCAACGGGCCGAATTCTTTGGCCTGTGGACTTTTGCGGTCAGGCTGTCGGCCATCTTGGGTCCCATGACCTACGGCCTGGTCACCTGGATGTCTGCCGGCAATCACCGGCTGGGGATTTTGGTGACGGGCTTGTTTTTCTTGCTGGGCTTGGCATTGCTGGGCCGAGTGGATCTGGTCAGGGGCCAGACAGCCTCGAAGGCGACACTGTCACACTAAAATGCGATGTGCCTGATTGAGAGTTTTGGAGTTTGATCCATGAAAGTGCTTGTTCCCGTTAAAAGGGTGGTGGACTACAACGTCAAGGTCCGTGTCAAGAGCGATGGCTCCGGTGTGGACACGGCCAATGTCAAGATGAGCATGAACCCCTTTGACGAAATTGCCGTCGAAGAGGCTGTGCGCCTGAAGGAAAAGGGTCTGGCCAGCGAAGTCATCGCGGTGTCTTGTGGTGTGACCCAGTGCCAGGAGACTTTGCGCACGGCCATGGCCATTGGGGCTGACCGTGCCATTTTGGTGGAGACGGCCGAAGAGTTGCAGCCCCTGGCTGTGGCCAAGCTGCTCAAGGCGCTGGTGGACAAAGAGCAGCCGGGTTTGATCATCGCTGGCAAGCAAGCCATTGATGACGACTGCAACCAAACGGGCCAGATGCTGGCCGCCCTTGCGGGCATGCCACAAGCCACTTTTGCAAGCAAGCTTGAGCTGACCGACTCCCATGCCAAGGTGGTGCGTGAGGTGGACGGCGGGCTGGAAACGGTCAACTTGAAATTGCCCGCCGTGGTGACCGCAGACCTGCGTCTCAACGAGCCGAGGTATGTGACCTTGCCGAACATCATGAAGGCCAAGAAAAAGCCCATGGACACGCTCAAGCCTGAGGACCTGGGCGTGGACGTGAAGCCCCGCATCAAGACCTTGAAGGTGGCAGAACCGGCCAAGCGTGGTGCTGGCGTGAAGGTGCCCGATGTCGCCACCTTGGTGGCCAAACTCAAGAATGAAGCCAAGGTGATTTGAAATGCCGATACTCGTCGTTGCAGAACATGACAACGGGTCACTCAAAGGAGCGACTCTCAATACAGTGACTGCGGCTCTTCAATGCGGAGCGCCGGTGCACGTGTTGGTGGCAGGTCAGGGGTCTGAGCCGGCTGCGCAGGCGGCCAGCACGATTGCGGGCGTGGACAAGGTGCTGCACGCGCAAGCACCTGGGCTGGCGCACGGTCTGGCTGAAAATTTGGCCTCACAAGTGGTGGCCATTGCCAGCGCTTATTCACACATCTTGTTTCCCGCCACGGCCAACGGAAAGAATGTGGCTCCCCGAGTGGCCGCATTGTTGGATGTGGCGCAGGTCAGTGATGTGACCAAGGTGGTGAGTGCCGACACATTTGAGCGCCCCATTTACGCAGGCAACGCGATCGCCACGGTGCAGTCATCGGATTCGATCAAGGTGATGACGGTGCGCACCACAGGGTTTGACGCGGCCAGTGCGACAGGTGGCCAGGCCAGCGTCGAATCCCTTCAAGCGGTCGCCGACGGGGGAATGTCCACTTTCGGAGGCAGTGAGATTGCCAAGAGCGATCGTCCCGAATTGACGGCAGCCAAGATCATTGTGTCTGGGGGACGGGCGCTGGGTGCCGCGGACAAATTCAATGAAGTGTTGACGCCGTTGGCTGACAAGCTGGGCGCGGCCTTGGGAGCGAGCCGTGCTGCCGTGGATGCGGGTTATGCGCCCAATGACTGGCAAGTGGGCCAGACCGGGAAAATTGTCGCGCCTGAGCTCTATGTGGCTTGCGGCATCAGCGGCGCCATTCAGCACTTGGCAGGCATGAAAGACTCCAAGGTGATTGTGGCCATCAACAAGGACCCGGAGGCTCCCATTTTCAGTGTGGCCGACTATGGACTTGAGGCGGACTTGTTCACGGCTGTCCCTGAACTTGTCAAAAGCCTTTGATACCGACTCCGCCCAAGGCGCCTTTTGAGGCGCCTTTTTTCCTTTGGAGGACCCCATGACTTACCAAGCTCCAGTTCAAGACATGCTTTTTGCCATGCGGCACCTGGCGGGCATTGATGCCCTGGCCGCGTTGCCGGGCCATGAGGACGCGGGCTACGAGACCGCGCAAGCGGTCTTGGAAGAGTGTGCGCGTTTTTGTGGTGAAGCGATTGCACCGTTGAATTGGGAAGGGGACAAAAACCCTTCATGGTTTGACGCTGGCCAGGTGCACACGACCCCTGGATTCAAAGAGGCCTTTCAACAATTTGTGGCCGGTGGCTGGCAAGGGCTGCAGCATCCTGTGGAGTTTGGCGGACAAGGGTTGCCCAAGCTCATCCACGCGGCCTGCAGTGAAATGCTGCAAAGCGCGAATATGAGCTTCGCCCTGTGCCCCTTGTTGACCGATGGCGCCATTGAAGCTTTGTTGACTGCAGGCTCGGACGCCCAAAAGGCCGCCTACCTGCCCAAGATGATTGACGGCTCATGGACCGGTTCCATGAACCTGACCGAACCGCAGGCGGGCAGTGACCTGTCTTTGGTGAGGACACGGGCCGAACCGCAACCCGATGGCACCTACAAATTGTTCGGCACCAAGATCTTCATCACCTACGGTGAGCACGACATGGCCGAAAACATCGTCCATTTGGTGCTGGCGCGTGTAGCCGGTGCCCCTGAGGGTGTCAAAGGCATTTCATTGTTTATTTGTCCCAAGGTCTTGGACAACGGCACGCGCAATGATGTGCATTGCGTCAGCATTGAACACAAGATGGGGATCAAGGCCAGTCCCACGGCGGTCCTGCAATACGGCGACCACGGGGGGGCGACGGCCTATTTGGTGGGACAAGAAAATCGCGGTCTGGAGTACATGTTCATCATGATGAACTCCGCTCGGTTTGGCGTGGGTCTGCAAGGCGTGGGACTGGCCGAGCGTGCCTACCAAAAGGCCGTGCAATACGCCAAAGACCGCGTGCAGAGCCGCCCGGTGGACGGCTCGGTGTCGCATGCGGCCGCCATCATCCACCACCCGGACGTGCGACGCATGCTGATGACCATGCGCGCCTACACCGAGGGCTGTCGGGCCATGTCCTATGTGGCGGCCGCTGCTTTTGACGCCGCGCACGCCCACCCCGACGCACAGGTTCGTGAAGAGAATCAGACCTTCTATGAGTATTTGGTGCCTTTGGTCAAGGGCTTGTCCACGGAGATGAGTCTGGAGGTCGCCAGCTTGGGCGTGCAGGTGCACGGCGGGATGGGGTTCATCGAGGAGACTGGTGCGGCGCAGTACTTGCGAGATGCCAAGATTCTGACCATCTATGAGGGAACCACCGCCATTCAGGCCAACGACTTGATCGGCCGCAAGACCGTGCGTGATGGAGGCCGTACGGCCCAAGCGATTGCGATGCAAATCGAGCAAACAGAAAAAGAATTGCAGTCCCTGGGTGAGACCGCTTGCTTGCGGATGGCCGAGCAATTGAAGCAAGCCAGAGTTTGCTACCTGGATGCTGTCCAATTTATGGTGGCGCAAGGCAAGACCAATCCCAACGCGGTGTATGCCGGCAGTGTCAACTTTCTGATGCTCGCTGGGACGCTGATCGCGGGCTGGCAAATGGGACGCGCATTGGCCGTGGTGAAAGGCGGACGGGCCCAAGAGGAGTCTTCCACCTTCTTACAGACCAAGTCAGTGACCGCCCAATTCTTCGCTGAGCACTTGCTGCCCCGAACAAGGATGTATCGCGACTGCATCGTGGGCGGGGCAGAGTCGGTGATGGCGTTATCGATGGAGGCATTTTGAAACCTGCAATGAAAGTGTTTGATCGGCTGGCATTGCCGGTCATCGGTTCGCCCTTGTTCATCATCAGCAATCCCAAACTGGTGATTGCGCAGTGCACCAGCGGCATCGTGGGATCCATGCCGGCGTTGAACGCTCGCCCGGCCTCGCAACTGGACGAATGGCTGGCCGAGATCACCGAAGGTTTGGCGCAGTGGGACCGCTTGCACCCTGAGACTCCATCGGCCCCTTATGCGATCAATCAGATCGTGCACAAGACCAACGACCGCTTGATGCAAGATTTAGAGGTCTGTGCCAAGTACAAGGTGCCGATCATCATTTCCTCGCTCGGTGCTCGGCCAGAGCTCAATGAGGCGGTTCACTCATGGGGTGGTGTGGTGATGCACGACATCATCAACAACACCTTTGCACACAAGGCCATCGAAAAGGGCGCAGACGGATTGATTGCTGTGGCCGCTGGCGCTGGTGGCCATGCAGGCACCAAGAGCCCGTTTGCCTTGATTCAAGAAATCCGGGAGTGGTTTGACGGACCATTGGCTTTGAGTGGCGCCATTGCCAACGGGGGCGCTGTTCTTGCGGCTCAGGCCATGGGCGCCGACTTTGCCTACATTGGCTCGGCATTCATTGCCACCGATGAGGCGCGGGCCTCCGCCGAATACAAGCAATGTGTGGTGGACAGCAACAGCGATGACATCGTGTACTCCAGCTTGTTTACCGGAGTCCATGGCAACTATTTGAAGCCGTCAATCCGCCAAGCGGGCCTCGACCCAGATCAATTGCCCGACCGGGACCCCAGCGCCATGAATTTTGGCGATGGTATTGGCAAGAAAGCCTGGAAGGAAATTTGGGGATGTGGCCAGGGCATCGGGGCTGTTCATGCCGTGGTGTCGACCCACGAATTGGTGGGCCGACTCAAGCGGGAATATGCCGAGGCCCGAGCGCGTCTGGCCTCGGCTTGAGAGTTACCGAACCGAGGTGAACCGGGCCTCGGGGCGATCGTCTGAACGATGCACCGTGGTCACGCCTTGCTTCATGACCCAGGGGCGCATTTGGTGATGGATGGGAATCAGCCACACCTCATCGCGCAACCGCACCAGCGCGTCACGAATCATGGTGTTGCGCTTGGCTGTGTCGGTTTCAGTCTTCATGGCATCGATCAAGCGGTCCAGCGTGGGATCGCTGATCTTTGAGAAGTTGTAATTGCCGTCCGCTCCGGTGGTACGGGTTCTGACCAGTGATTGCAAGGTGTATTGGGCGTCGTAGGTGGCCACCCCCCAGCCCAGCATGTACAAGGAGCTGTCGAAGTTCTGAAACTTCAGCGCGAACGTGGCCATGCCTTCAGCCATCAATTGCGCTTTCACGCCCAGGCGCGCCCACATGGCCACCACGGCCTGACAGATTTCTTCATCGTTGACGTACCGATTGTTCGGGCAGTTCATACGAATCTCAAATCCATCGGGATAGCCAGCCTCGGCCATCAGTTTTTTCGCGCCGTCCAGGTCGTAACGCGTGGCCACGTCAAGTTCTGGCGTGTTGCCGTTCACTCCGGGGGCGACCAATAGACCTGCAGGGATGGACAAGCCGCGCATCAGGTTGCGCTTGATGGCCTCACGGTCGATGGCCATCGACAGGGCCTGTCGGACGCGCTTGTCGGCGAAAGGATTCTTGCCTTTGATGTTGCTGTACTTCAGTTCGGCACTTCCCACGTCCGGTGCATAGTAGATGGTCCGAACCTCGGGGCCATCCACCACCTTCAGCTTGCTGTCGGTGCGCAGCTTGGCCATGTCTTGGGTGGGGACGTCAGTCAGCAAGTCCACATCGCCCGAGAGCAAAGCCGCCACCCGCGTGGGGTCGGACTTGATGGGCGAATAAATCACTTCTTTGACGTTGTTTTGGTGTTTGTCCCACCAGCCCGTGTGGATGGTCATGGTGATCTTCTGCTCAGGGGTCCAACCGGTGATCTTGTAGGGCCCGGTGCCCATGGCATTGCGAGAGGCGAAGTTTTCTTCCTTGGCTTTGAAGTCCTGCACCTGAGTGGCGCGGTTCTTCTCGGCCCACGCCTTGCTCATGATGCGAAAGTCAATGATATTTCGCAGCAGGATGGGGTTGGGTCCCGCCAAAATCATGTCGATCGTGTGATCGTCAATCTTTCGGATCTCATTGATGCCCGTGACATAAATCTGCATGGTGCCCTGGGGCTGCCTGATGCGATTGAAGGAAAAGATCACATCATCGGCCGTGAAGGGCGTGCCATCTTGGAATTTCACGCCTTTGCGCAATTCGAATCGAATTTGGGTGGGGCTGATGGTGGTCCATTTGGTCGCCAACGCCGGCTCGACCTGAAATTTTTCGTTGTAGCGAGCCAAACTCTCGTAGGTGTGCATCAAGATCGCATTCGTCGTCGCATGATTTTGCGAATGGGGATCCAGCGTGAGAATGTCGTTTTGCGCTGCCCATCTCAGGGTCTGGGCTGAAGTGGCGGTGGCGGTCAAGGCCGCCAAGCCGAAGGCGATGGACGCCAGAAGAGATTTGAGGGTCATGTTTGGGCCTCTTCGGAAAACAAAACCGCAATCCTAGGGCGACTGAGCGCGCCGGGTGGGGCGGGAAACCCCTGGGTTTGGCCGTGCTACATTACGGCGTTGAGACTTCAATAGGTCCTTCCCGTCCCCTTCTGGATCGATTCCAGCAAGGCGGGTCGCGATCCGCCAACCGGTGAAGCCGGGGCCGCGGAAGGTTGTGGAACCCATCGGAGTGCCGGAAACCGGCGCGAAAGGTGAGCGAGAGATGATGCAGCAGTACAGGTCCAATTCATACCTGTTCGGGGGCAATGCCCCTTATGTCGAAGAACTGTACGAGGCTTACCTCGACAATCCTGCCAGCGTGCCTGACAACTGGCGGGCCTATTTCGACAACCTCCAGCATGTGCCCGCCGTCGATGGGACCGATTCCCGCGATGTCGCCCACGCCCCCGTGGTGCAGTCTTTTGCGCAGCGTGCAAAAGCCAATGCCTTTGCCCTCAAGGCCAGCGAGGCCGACTTGGCGGTGGCACGCAAGCAGGTGCATGTTCAGTCATTGATCGCCGCCCATCGTTTTCTGGGCTCTCGGTGGGCCGACTTGGACCCTCTCAAACGCACCGAGCGCCCCCGCATTCCTGAACTGGACCCGTCGTTCTACGACCTGACCGAGAGTGACATGGACATCACGTTCTCGGCCGCCAACACCTATTTTGGCAAGGCAGAGAACATGACTCTGCGCGACATCTTGCAGGCCTTGAGAGAGACTTATTGCGGGACGATCGGTGCGGAGTTCATGCACATCACCGATCCTGCGGAGAAACGGTGGTGGCAGGAACGGCTTGAGAGCGTTCGCAGCAAACCGTCTTTCAATGGCGAGCAAAAGCGCCACATTCTGGAACGGCTGACGGCCTCGGAGGGCTTAGAGCGCTATCTGCACACCAAGTATGTCGGCCAAAAACGCTTCTCTTTGGAAGGAGGCGAAAGCTTCATCGCCTCCATGGATGAAGTGGTCAGACGTGCAGGCGAGCTCGGTGTGCAGGAGCTTGTGATCGGCATGGCCCACCGTGGGCGACTCAACGTGCTCGTGAACACCCTGGGCAAGATGCCCAAAGACCTCTTTGCCGAGTTCGATCACACGGCTCCCGAAAACCTGCCCTCTGGCGACGTCAAATACCACCAAGGCTTCTCCAGCGACATCAGCACCCCTGGGGGTCCTGTTCACTTGAGTCTGGCGTTTAACCCGTCACATCTGGAGATCGTCAACCCTGTGGTGGAAGGCTCGGTCAAAGCGAGAATGGACCGCCGAGGCGATGCGTCTGGCGGCCAGGTGCTGGCCGTGTTGGTGCACGGTGATGCCGCTTTCGCAGGCCAGGGCGTGATCATGGAAACCTTGGCGCTGGCGCAGACACGCGGTTACTACACCGGAGGTACCGTTCATCTGGTCATCAACAACCAGATCGGTTTTACCACCAGCGATCCACGCGACTCCCGCTCCACCTTGTACTGCACTGACGTGGTCAAGATGATCGAGGCCCCCGTGCTGCACGTGAACGGGGACGATCCGGAAGCGGTGGTGCTGTGCACCCAATGGGCGATGGATTACCGCCAGCAGTTCAAAAAAGACGTGGTGGTGGACATCATTTGCTTCCGCAAGTTGGGCCACAACGAGCAGGACACTCCCAGTCTGACCCAACCGTTGATGTACAAGAAGATTGCGCAGCATCCGGGCACTCGCAAACTCTACGGCGACAAGCTCGTGGCGCAGGGCGTCTTGCCTGCCGATGGTCCGGACGCCATGGTCAAAGCCTACCGCGCCGCCATGGACGCGGGCAAGCACACGGTGGACCCCCTGCTCACCAACTTCAAGAGCAAGTATTCCGTAGATTGGGCGCCGTTTCTGGGCAAGAAATGGACCGATGCGGCAGACACCTCCTTGCCGGCCGCTGAAATCAAGCGCCTGGCCGAGCGCATCACCACCATCCCTGCGAATTTCAAGCTCCATCCCTTGGTGGAAAAGGTGATCGCCGACCGTTCGGCCATGGGGCGCGGTGATCTCAATGTCGACTGGGGCATGGGTGAGCACCTGGCCTACGCTTCGTTGGTGTCCAGCGGCTTCGCCGTGCGGCTGTCCGGCGAAGATTGCGGGCGGGGTACGTTTGTGCATCGGCATGCCGTGTTGCACGATCAAAACCGCGAGAAGTGGGATACGGGCACCTACATTCCTCTGCAGAACGTCTCTGAGAAACAGGCGCCATTCACGGTCATTGATTCGCTGCTGTCAGAAGAGGCCGTGCTGGGCTTCGAGTATGGATATGCGAGTGCCGAGCCCAACACGCTCACCATCTGGGAAGCGCAATTTGGAGATTTTGCCAACGGAGCGCAAGTGGTCATCGACCAATTCATTGCGTCGGGCGAGGTCAAG
>RFSP01000059.1 GCA_009923895.1 Betaproteobacteria bacterium
ACCCCGCACATCTATGTCGCCAACTGGTTCTTCGGCGCTTTCATCATCACGGTGGCGGTGCTGCATATCGTCAACAGTGCAGCGCTACCGGTATCACTCACCAAGTCTTACTCCGCCTACGCCGGCGTACAGGACGCCATGATCCAGTGGTGGTACGGCCATAACGCGGTAGGCTTTTTCCTGACTGCCGGCTTTCTCGGGATCATGTATTACTTCATTCCGAAGCAGGCCGAGCGGCCGGTGTATTCATACCGACTCTCGGTCGTGCATTTCTGGGCGCTCATCTTCACCTACATGTGGGCGGGCCCGCACCATCTCCACTACACGGCGCTTCCCGACTGGGCACAGTCGCTTGGCATGGTGTTTTCGCTGATTCTGCTTGCGCCCTCGTGGGGCGGCATGATCAACGGCATCATGACGCTGTCGGGCGCCTGGTACAAATTGCGCCAGGACCCCATCCTCAAGTTTCTCGTGGTGTCGCTGTCCTTCTACGGCATGTCCACCTTCGAGGGCCCGATGATGTCGATCAAGACGGTGAATGCGCTCTCGCACTACACCGACTGGACCATCGGGCATGTGCACTCCGGCGCGCTTGGCTGGGTGGGCTTCATCTCGATGGGGGCAATCTATTACCTCCTGCCGCGCCTCTACGGCCGCACGCAGATGTACAGCACGCGCCTGATCGAGGTGCACTTCTGGACCGCAACGATTGGCATCGTGCTGTACATCGCGGCCATGTGGATTGCCGGCGTCATGCAAGGGCTGATGTGGCGCTCCATCCATCCTGACGGCACCTTGGTGTACAGCTTCGTGGAAAGCGTCAAAGCCACCTTCCCGTTTTATGTCATCCGTCTGGGGGGTGGTTTGTTGTACCTCATTGGCATGCTCATCATGGCCTGGAACGTGATCATGACGGTTCGCAGTGGTCAAGCTGCTCGAATCCCGGTGCCCGCGGTGGCTGCCGCTCACGCCTGAACCTGCTGAAAGGAATATTCCCATGTCACACCCTTCTCAGCCGGCTGTCGGTCATGAAAAGATCGAGACCAGCAACTTTTTGATGATCGTTCTCATTCTCCTGGCCGTGGCCGTGGGGGGACTGGTGGAGATCGTCCCTTTGTTCTTTCAGCGCTCCACCACGCAACCCGTGCCGGGGCTCAAGCCCTATACCGCACTGGAGTTGTCAGGCCGGGACATCTACATTCGCGAGGGTTGCTACAACTGTCATTCGCAAATGATCCGCCCATTGCGCTCTGAAACCTTGCGCTATGGCGCTTACTCCAAGGCTGGCGAATTTGTTTACGACCATCCTTTCCAGTGGGGCAGCAAACGCACGGGCCCTGACTTGCATCGTGTGGGTGGCAAATACTCCGACGACTGGCACCGATTGCACCTGAGCGACCCGCGTTCGCTGGTGCCCGAGTCCAACATGCCGGCCTACCCCTGGCTTGAGAAGACGCCGTTGGTCGAGGCCGACGTGGCGCCCAAGATGCGGGCCTTGCGTGTGGTGGGCGTGCCATACACCGACGAAGACATTGCCAAGTCGGCGCAAGCCGTGGCTGGCAAGAACGAGCTGGATGCCTTGGTCGCCTATTTGCAGGTGCTGGGCACCGCAACCAAATAAAAAGGGAGAAGGCGCATGGACCTCAATGATCTGCGCAGTGCCATCACCCTGATGAGCTTTGCGTTGTTTATCGGCTTGGTGGTGTGGACTTGGCAAAGCAAGCGCAAGTCGGCTTTCGAGGAGGCGGCGCGGTTGCCGTTTGAAGACGACGATTGCATGGGAGCAGGCAAATGAGCGACTTTGTTTCGAGCGGATGGTCGGTCTATGTGGCTGTGGTCACTGTCATCGCATTGGTGGCCTGCTTGGTGTTGTTGGTTATCGCCAGCCGCCGCAAGGTCATGGCCAACGACAACTCCACAGGCCATGTGTGGGACGAAGACTTGCGCGAACTGAACAACCCGCTGCCCCGGTGGTGGATGATTCTCTTTGTCCTGACTGTGGTGTTTGCTGGCGCCTATTTGGCGCTTTATCCGGGCCTGGGCAGCCATTCGGGCCGCCTGCAGTGGACCAGTGCCAACCAATACCAGGGTGAGGTGGACGAGGCCAACGCGGCTTTGAATGCGGTCTATGGCAAATACGCGTCCATGCCCGCGGCCGACCTCATCAAAGACCCCGCCGCCATGGGCATTGGGGAGCGGCTGTTTTTGAACAATTGCGCAGCCTGTCATGGCTCGGATGCGCGGGGCAGCAAGGGGTTTCCCAATCTCACAGACCATGATTGGCTCTATGGCGGAAGCCACGAGACCATCAAAGAGAGCATCACCAAAGGTCGTGCGGGTGCCATGCCTCCCATGAAAGCCGCGGTGGGCTCACCGGAGGACGTTCGCAATGTGGCGCATTACGTGCTGAGCCTTTCGGGCAGTGCGCACGACGCGGTGGCTGCCCAGTTGGGCAAACCCAAATTTGCCGCTTGCGCTGCCTGTCATGGCCTTGATGGCAAGGGCAACCAGGCCCTGGGCGCCCCCAATTTGACCGACAAGATCTGGCTGCACGGATGGGGCGAACAAGCCATTGTGGCCATGATCAACAATGGCAAAACGAATGTGATGCCCGCCCACGACCAGCGACTGACATCGCCACAAATCCACGTGCTGGCAGCCTACGTCATGAGTTTGTCGCAAGGCACGGCCGTGGCGTCCAAGTGAAGGGTGGGTATGCCGTGTGGATTGCTTCGCTGCGCTCGCAATGACGAGATAGGCGCCGTGCGTTTGTCATTGCGAGGAGGCCAAAGGCCGACGCGGCAATCCACCATGAACAGGGCGTCCCTCCCATGACCAGTGCGGTGACGCAGACCCCGCAGCGCGAAGACGCCGACCGCCGGGAGCAGGTGGTCTCCCTTTATCAAAAGCAGGCCAAGATCTATCCAAGATCGGTCAGCGGCCGCTACACCCGTTGGCGTTGGGCGTTGGTGTGGCTCACTCAGCTCATCTTCTACGGCTTGCCATGGCTGCAGTGGAACGGCCGACAGGCGGTTCTTTTTGAACTGGCCAATCGGCGTTTCTACATTTTTGACTTGGTCCTTTACCCCCAAGACTTTATCTATCTGACCGGCCTTCTCGTTGTCAGTGCCTATGCTCTTTTTCTTTTCACGGCGGTTGCGGGTCGTCTGTGGTGTGGCTACGCCTGCCCGCAGACCGTGTACACAGAAATCTTTTTGTGGATTGAGCGCCGCGTAGAAGGCGACCGCTTGGCGCGCATGCGTCTCGATGCATCACCCTGGACGGTGGACAAATTGGCGCGCAAAGGGGCCAAACACGGCTTGTGGATCGCGTTGGGGCTGTGGACGGGATTCACTTTTGTGGGCTATTTCACACCCGTTCGAACCTTGTGGGCCGAATCCTTCACCATGGACTTTGGGCCTTGGGAGTGGTTCTGGGTGCTCTTTTACGGCTTTGCCACCTACGGAAACGCCGGCTGGATGCGTGAGCAGGTTTGCAAATACATGTGTCCTTATGCACGGTTTCAAAGTGCCATGTTCGACAAGGACACCCTGGTCATCAGCTACGACGAGGGCCGTGGTGAACCCCGAGGCTCGCGCTCACGCAAAGCAGATCCCAAGCAAAAGGGATTGGGCGACTGCATTGATTGCGGCTTGTGCGTGCAAGTGTGTCCAACGGGCATCGACATTCGCAAAGGACTTCAATACGAGTGCATTGGCTGCGCGGCGTGTGTGGACGTGTGCAATGAGGTCATGGACAAAATGGCCTACCCCCATGGGTTGGTTCGCTACGCCACCCAAAACAGCGTGACCCAGCGCTGGAGCACGGCACAGGTGTGGCGGCGCGTATTTCGCCCCAGGGTGTTGATCTACAGCGCAGTGCTGTGGCTCATCATGGCCGGAGTGGCGCTGAGCTTGTGGCTGCGCGTGCCCTTCAAGGTCGACGTGGTTCGTGACCGTGGTGCAATGGCCAAGCTCGTCGAAGATGGCCGCATTGAAAATGGATATCGCATGCTGGTCATGAATGCCACGGAGTCGGGTCATCGCTACCGCGTTCGGGTTGAAGGCTTGCCGGGTATCGAGTTGGTGGGGCGCCGGGATTTGGACGTGGAGCCCGCCCAATCGCGTTGGCTGCCGGTGGCGGTACAAATTCCGGCCCAGACGGCCGCTCAAACTTCGCCAGGTGCCCATCCCATCCGGTTTGTGATTGAAACAGACGCATCCGATCGGCACGGCTTGGCTGTGGTGACGGAAAAATCCACATTTGTGATCCCGAGGTGAGCCATGAAAGCAAAATCAAGATCTGACGCGCAGCCGTGGTGGCGCCACGGCATGGTCTGGCTGGTGATCTCTGGCCCGCTCATTGTGGTGGTCGCCTCTTTGGCGTCTGCCGTGGTGGCGGTTCGAGGGGCAGACCCGGTGGTGTCTCAGCCGTCCGATCAAGAGTACCAACGGCCCGCCGTTCAAGGGCGCAACCATGCCGCCACCGCAGGTGGGTCGGCCCTCAAGCCATAAACCTCATGGGGGTGGCCATGCGAAGAATCATCCGCGCGCTCAGCGTGCTGTGGCCTTCATTCATCACCGCTGGCGTCTTGGAAATGCTGGTGTTTGCGGTGGTGGACCCTCAAACGCTGATGGGGTCTCCCGAAGACCCCGTGCACCTGTCGCGGCAGGCGGTGTACACCGTGACATTTTTTGTCTTTTGGGGCGTGATCTCCATCGGTGGTTGGATCACCGCCATCCTGGCCCAAGAGGCCTATCGATCCCGCGAATAGTCCATCGCCATGGGAGAGCTTCGATCAACAGGGGTTGTTGACCAACCCCTTCAACGCATCCGGGTCGAGTATCTTGATCTCGCGTTGTTTGACTTCGAGGATGCCGTCACTTTGCAGACGCGAAAACGTTCGACTGACGGTTTCGAGCTTCAAGCCCAAATAGCTGCCAATTTCTTCGCGCGACATGCGCAAGATGAGGGCCCGTTGAGAGAACCCCCGCGAATGCAAACGCTGTGTCAAATTCAACAAAAAAGCGGCCAGACGCTCTTCTGCCCGCATGCTGCCCAGCAGCAACATGACCCCATGGTCGCGGACGATTTCGCGGCTCATGATCTTGTGGAACACGCGTTGCAGCTCCACCAGTTCCAGCGACAACGATTCCAATTGTTGGTAGGGGATGATGCACACGCTGGAGTCTTCGAGGGCCACTGCATCGCAGGCGTGCCGGCTCGAACCAATGCCATCCAGCCCCAAGAGCTCACCGGACATCTGAAACCCGGTCACCTGATCCCGGCCGTCTTCCAACGTGACGCAGGTCTTGAAAAAACCCGTGCGCACGGCATAGAGCGAATGAAACTCGTCTCCCGTTCTGAAAAGCGAGTCGCCGCGGGTCAAGGATTTTCGCGTGCTGACCAGTTCGTCCAGCCTGCCAATCTGGTCGTGCGAAAGCCCCACCGGCAGGCACAATTCGCGCAAATTGCAACTGGAGCAATGGGCTTTGAGGGGCTCGAGACGGATGGGGGCGATGGACACCAGCAGATTTAGGGAGACGTCGAACTGCCGCGCAGTGTAACGTCAGTCGATTTTTCTCCCGACCTCGCTTCCAACAACGCCATCCACATGGACTCTGCCCTCATTCTTGCCGCTGCGGCCTTGGGAGTCGCCGGTGTGCCCCACTGCGCGGCCATGTGCGGCCCCACCTGCGTTGCCTTGGTGAGTGGGCCGTCGAAAGAGGGGCAAACGGCTCGCAGTCTGGCTTTTTTGGCGGCACGCACGGCCGGATATGCCGCCGCAGGGGCCCTGGCGGCGGCCAGCGTTGGCACTTTGTCCACGTTCGCGCACGAGACGGCGTGGTTGCGCCCTCTTTGGGGCCTGCTGCATGCCGGCGCGATGGCCTTGGGCTTGTGGCTCTTGATCACCGGGCGGCAACCCCACTGGATGTCTCAACTGGGCCGAGCCAGAGGTGCTCAGGCCCACAGCGTGGTCGAATTTCAAAGCGTGGCGGGGCCCAGGCTTTGGCCTGCAGGGATGGGCAGGTGCCTCGGGGCGGGCATGCTGTGGGTCGCTTGGCCGTGTGGCCTGCTGCAATCGGCCTTGCTGGTGGCCTCTTTGGGCAATTCGCCCGGCAGTGGGGCCTTGGCGATGGCGGTCTTTGCCGTCATATCGGCCCTGCCGCTTCATGTAGCACCCTGGTTGTGGACCCGGATGAGCGGGGGCAGGCAAGCGGGGTTTCAGACCCTGGCTGTGCGTCTGGCCGGCGCGTTGCTGGTCTTTGGATCAGGGTTTGCCCTAGGTAAGGACCTTTGGCATCAGGTGGCGAGCTATTGCGGGTTTTGATGGGCTTTTGGCGGGGGAGAAAAGAAAAATGCCCGGCAAGCCGGGCATTTTTGCAAGGAAAACCGCTGTGAAGCGGTTTGAACCCGAAGAAGATTACTTCTTCTTCTCTTCTTTCTTCTCTTCCTTCTTGGCAGCAGAAGCGGCGGGCTTGGCAGCCTCAGCCTTCTTCTCTTCCTTCTTGGGGGCGTCAGCGGCGAAAGCGCCGAAAGAGAAAGCAGCAGCGATCAGAGCGGCCAGAATCTTGTTCATTTGATTACCTTTCGAAAGTTTTCTTGGATATCCGCCTTCCCCAACTGGAAGGCTGACCCTCAAACGGACCACGTGGTCAGTTGGTTGACAGACTCCGTGGATAGAATTTTGCGGTTTTCGACCGACAACCCTTTCCAGTCAAAGACAACATCCATGTATCAGCACGTTCAGGTACCCGCCGGCGGGAAGAAAATCACCGTCAACGCCGACTATTCTCTCAATGTTCCCGACAATCCCATCATCCCTTACATCGAGGGAGATGGCACCGGTTTTGACATCACCCCCGTCATGATCAAGGTGGTGGATGCTGCCGTGGCCAAGGCCTATGGCGGCGCCAAAAAGATCCACTGGATGGAGATCTATGCCGGCGAGAAGTCCACGCGGGTCTACGGCCCAGATGTCTGGCTCCCCGAGGAAACCCTAAGTATCCTGCGCGAATACGTGGTGTCCATCAAAGGCCCTCTGACCACGCCTGTGGGCGGTGGCATTCGGTCCCTCAACGTCGCTCTGCGCCAAGAACTCGATCTTTACGTCTGTTTGCGGCCCATCCAGTACTTCAAAGGGGTGCCCAGCCCCCTCAAGGAGCCCGAAAAGACCCACATGGTCATCTTCCGGGAGAATTCCGAGGACATCTATGCGGGCATCGAGTACGAGGCCGAGTCCGACAAGGCCAAGAAGGTCATCAAGTTCCTCATTGAAGAAATGGGGGTCAAGAAGATCCGCTTCCCCAACACCTCGGGCATTGGCATCAAACCGGTGTCACGCGAAGGCACGGAGCGTCTGGTGCGCAAGGCCATTCAATACGCCATCGACAATGACAAGCCCTCTGTGACTTTGGTGCACAAGGGCAACATCATGAAGTTCACCGAAGGGGGCTTTCGTGATTGGGGCTATGGCTTGGCGCAAAGGGAATTTGGCGCACAGCTGATCGACGGCGGCCCCTGGTGCAAGTTCAAGAACCCCAAGACGGGCAAAGAAATCACCATCAAAGACTCCATCGCTGACGCGTTCTTGCAGCAGATTTTGTTGAGACCCGCCGAGTACTCGGTCATTGCCACCCTCAACCTCAACGGCGACTACGTGTCGGATGCCTTGGCCGCCCAAGTGGGTGGAATTGGCATTGCCCCCGGAGCCAACCTCAGCGATTCCGTGGCCATGTTTGAAGCCACCCACGGCACGGCGCCCAAGTACGCGGGCAAGGACTACGTGAATCCTGGTTCCGAAATCCTGTCTGCCGAGATGATGCTGCGCCACATGGGGTGGACGGCGGCCGCCGATCTCATCATCTCTTCCATGGAGAAATCCATTCTGAGCAAGAAGGTCACCTACGACTTTGCTCGGCTCATGGAGGGAGCGACGCAGGTGTCTTGCTCAGGGTTTGGGCAGGTCATGATCGATCACATGTGACCTCACCCCCTGTGATCACGCCAAGGGCCCTTCGGGGCCCTTATTTTTTGAATCGCAGCGTCAGGTGGTTGTGATCCTCGCGCCGCTCATAGTGCGTGCCACAGGCGAGGGATCGAATGAAGTGCAAGCCCCACCCCCCGGGTTGGAGTTGGTCCAGGTCCAGATCCAGACTGGGAGGTGGCCGGGTCAAGGGATTGAAGGCCTGGCCACTGTCGCTCAAGGTGAGCTCGAGCTCGTCATCGACGTCTTGCAATTGCAAGATGGCTTGCAGCCCTGCCTGCGGCGCCAGGGCATGCGCGAGCAGGTTTTCCATCCACTCTTCCACCACCAGTTGAAGCTGGTGGACCTGCAACTCACTCCAGTGGTGGGCCTGACCGACCGCTTCAAGTTGCTGCATCCATTGGGCTTCCAGATCTGGACTGACCCGACCCTTCAGGTGCAGCAGCGCGTGGGTCATGGGGTGCTCAAGAGGCCGTAGAGAAACTGGCCAGCGCACTGTCCCGGTCTGAAAAGACCTTGAGCAATCGATCAAATCCGCTCATCTGAAGCACTTGCGTCACGCTCTCTTGCGGGCCCACCAGCACGGCCTGCCCCCCCGATGCCCGACACCCCTTGGCGGCGACCAACAAGAACCTGGAACAGACCCAGTTGCGGGTCACCACGGGTCTGCGGGTCAGCGGTCCGAAGGATGATGCTGCGACGTTCGCCATCGCCCAGAACATGCGCGGCGACATCGCCGGCATGGCTGCGGTGAAGACGAATCTGGCGCTCGGCCAATCGATCGTAAACGTGGCGATCGATGCCGGTCGCGCGATCGCCGACCTCCTGACCGAGATGAAGGCGAAGGCGGTGCAGGCCAGCCAGGAAGGCCTCGACACCGACTCCTACGTCGCGCTGAACGAAGAGTTCACGAGCCTGCGCGCACAGATCGAGACGATCGTCGCGACCGCGGAATTCAACGGCAAGAACCTGATTGCGTCCGCCTCCACCGACCTCAAGGTGCTCAGCACCGTGGACGGCAGCACCATCCAGGTGACCAAGCAGTCGATCGATGCGACTACGCTTGCCATTCACAGCGCGTCGCTGTCGAACGCGACGGTCGCTGCTTCTGCACTTACCGCGATCAACTCGGCCATCGTTCGCGTGTCGAACGCCCTCGCCTCCCTCGGCTCGGGCGCCAAGCGCGTGGACATCCAGGCAGAGTTCACCCAGAAGCTGATGG
>RFSP01000060.1 GCA_009923895.1 Betaproteobacteria bacterium
CATCTCAATGCGGTTGCGAACCCGGGATGCGGTTTCGTTCTTGGTGCCCCAAATCGGCTCGATTGCCGCCAGCACATCGGTCTTGGTGACATCTCTGACATGCTTATTGCCAAACACTGGATACACATAAGCCTCCAGGGTGTTCTCCCATTGCTGGGCGTGCTTGGGGTTCTTCCAGCCAGCCCGGTGAGCTTTGATGTAGTCCTCGGCGGTTTTCTTGAAGGTGGAGTCAACGGTGCTGCGAAGAGCGCGGCGCTCGGCTGCGGGGTCAGTCCCCGTTCGGATCTTGTGCAGCGCCTCGCAGGCGTAATCCACCGCTTGGGCCAGTGTTACGGTGGGGTAGCCCCCCAAGCCGATTTCTGCACGACGAGCGCCCACCATTGTGCGCAGGACCCAGGAACGGGCACCAGACTCTTTCACCCGCAGTCGCAGACCAGCCACAGTGCCAACCGTGTGCAAGCCCGGTTCAGTTATTCGCTTGATCTCGACGGCAGTAAGAGCCTTGGCAATCTTAGGCATCTTGGTTCCCCCATAAGTTCACCCATCCGATTGTGCACTGGTGTGCGACGAGCTTCAACTAGTCGGATCGAACTTAAGAGCGAAACTGGATCCTGGATCCCCCATAAAAGACGAAAAAAAAGCCCCTAAAAGGGGCTCTTGGCGGAAGCGGTGAGATTCGAACTCACGGATGGGTTCCCCCATCGCTGGTTTTCAAGACCAGTGCCTTAAACCACTCGGCCACGCTTCCACAAGATCACATTCTGCCAGCAGAGCTGGTTTTGCCTTCACTCACATCGCTGCGCGATATGAGTGAAGGCGCAGCGCTTGCGCGCTGAGCAAGACCAGTGCCTTAAACCACTCAGCCACGCGTCCACAAGGCTGATATTGTACGAGGAGGACAAGTTGGAGACATCTCATGGAACGCAGTGGTTTGGATATGGTGGTGCTGGCGGTCATGCTGGTTGGGATGCTGCCTGTGGTGTGCGCAGGCATTGCCAAGTGGGGGGACCGGGGGTATGACAACCGCAATCCTCGAGATTGGCTGGCCCAGCAGACTGGTTTTCGGGCGCGGGCCAATGCGGCGCAGCAAAATTCCTTTGAGGCTTTTGCGTTTTTTGCCGTGGGGGTGGTCATGGCCCTCTTGGCCGGCGTGGATGACGCCAAAGTCGTGTCTGCTGCCTGGTTTTTCTTGGGCATGCGGGTGGCTTACATCTACGCCTACGTGACCGACAGAGCCTCTTTGCGCACGCTGGTGTGGGTGATGGGCTACGCCACAGTCATTTATCTGTTTGTGGCCGCCCTGTAGAGCGTGAGCTCGCCCCCATGGGCTGCGGTGGGCTGCGATGGGGGTCCGTTGAAACCCTGACTTGACCTGAGGCGGGATTGGTCTGACGATTCGGATATCAGTCGTTTGTACTGATATTGGAATCACATGGTGTCTCGCGCCTCTCCCTCTCAGCCATTGAAAGCCACTACAGCGGCCCAGGCGGTTGCGCGGGTGGATCGAAGTGAAGTGGCCGGGCATGGTGGCCCCCAATCGGTGGGGCGCGTGGTGGGTGTTCTAGAGCACTTGGTGTCCCATGCCGATGGGGCATCGTTGGCGGAGTTGGCGCAAGCGACCGGTGCGCCCAAAACGAGCCTTGTGGGGTTGTTGCAAGCCTTGGTGCACGAGCGCTGCGTGCATAAAAATGGCGCGGGCCGCTACGTGTTGGGCGAGCGCATATTTGCGTTGTCTCTGCGGGCCAGTGCCGGCTACGACTTGACGGCCCGGGCCAAGCCTTTTTTGCAGGCGCTGGTCGATGCCACTGGCGAGACAGCGGTGTTGGGGGTGGTGGATCCGGCCTCTGACCTGGCGCTGTACGTAGACAAGGTGGAGGGGACCCACCCATTGCGCTACACCGTCAACGTGGGTGAACGGCGGGAAATGCACTGCACTGCCATGGGCAAGGCCCTGCTGGCTTATTGCCCCCCTGAGCGCGTGGCGCGCGTGCTGTCTGCGCCCCGGCTCAAGCGGTTCACGCCGTCCACGATCACCTCCCCCAAAAAACTGGCTGAAGAGTTGGCGAAGGTCCGGCAAGAAGGGCTGTGTCGGTCTGCGAATCAACGTGTAAACGGGGTGGCCGCTTGCGCCGCACCCGTGTTTGGCATTGGGGGGCAATTGCTGGGCGCCATTTTGGTGGCCGGCCCGACCGATCGTTATCAAGCTCGGCGGCCTCACATTGAGACCCAAGTGAAACATCACGCGGCGGCATTGTCCAAGGCGATGGGAGCGTCAGAGTTGCCAAGCAAGCCCCCGACGGCTTGAACCTTGAAGAAAGAAAGCATGGTTTATGGAGCGATTTGACAAGATCTTGCGGTGGATGGAGCGCCTTTGCAGTGCTGTTGCGGCGCTCATGCTGCTGACCATCATGCTCGTTGCCACGGCCGATGTGGCATTGCGCTATTTTTTCAATTCACCGCTGGGCTGGTCTTATGACCTGATTTCGCTGTACTTGATGGCGGGCATGTTCTTTTTTGCCATGTCTGACACCTTGCGAGCCCACGGGCACATTGCGGTCGATCTTTTGCATTCACACATGACCCACCGACAGCGGCACGCGGTGGAGGTGCCAGGCTACTTTCTGGTGCTGCTGACTTTTTTGGCGGTCACTTGGCTGGCTGCAGGCAAGACGATAGACGCTTACCGGGGGGGCGATGTCATCGCAGGGCGCTTTGACTGGCCCACTTGGATTTCAATGTCGTTTGTGGCCGTGGGATTTTTCGTGCTTTCGCTGCGGTGTGCGCACCGTTTGATGGGGCATTTGCTTTCGGCCTTGCAGGGTCGATCGGTCATTGAGCTTCCGCCCATTGCCGGCAAGGAGGACGTCTGATGATCACCGCCATTGTGTTGATTGGCATGCTGGGGCTGTTGGCCCTGGGCACGCCAGTGGGTTTTTCCATGTTGATTGCGGGCACCGTCGGATTGCTGATGTTTGGTGGTCCGCCCATGGCATTGGGGATTCTGAACACCAGTGCCGCGTCAGCGGCCAGCAGTTACGAGCTCATCTCAGTGCCCATGTTCATGCTGATGGCAGAGTTTGTGATCGTCAGTGGGGTGGCCGACAGCCTCTTCAAGAGCGCGTCCACGTGGGTGGGTCGCTTTCCTGGCGGACTGGGCATTGCCACCACCTTGGCAGGTGCGGGCTTTGCGGCCATTTCGGGGTCCAGCACGGCGTCGGCTGCCACTTTGTCTTCCACCACGGTGCCTGCCATGCTCAAGCAGGGCTATGAACCCAAAATGGCTTGTGGTGTGGTGGCCATCTCGGGCACCTTGGCAATGCTCATTCCACCCAGCATTGCACTGGTGCTTTACGGCATTGTGGCCAATGTGAGCATAGGCAAGCTGCTCATCGGGGGCATCATCCCTGGCATTGCAGTGACCTTTGTCATCATTCTCACGGTCTTGTTTTTGGTGTGGCAAGACCCGTCGCGTGCACCGAGTGCAGGGTCATTCACCTTGCGTGAAAAGCTGGCCACCTTGCCGCTCATTGGCCCCATGATCTTGCTCTTTGCGCTGGTGACCGGCCTGATTTACTCGGGGGTGGCCACGCCCACCGAGGCAGCCGCCCTGGGGGCATTTGGGGCCATGGTCTTGGCCTGGCATTCTGGGCATCTGAACCGTGCCACGCTCATGAAGAGCCTGGTGCGGGCCTCTCAATCCACTTGCATGATCTTGATGATCATCTTTGGGGCGCACGTCTTTGGGTATTACTTCACGTTGGCGCAGGTCACACAGTCCATCGTGTCCTGGGTGGGTTCCTTGCCGATCCCGCCAGTGGGCATCATCACCTTGATCATTTTCGGCCTGATCATTCTTGGCTGCCTGATGGACCAAGCGGCCATCATCATCTTGACCGTTCCCGTGCTCTTGCCCGTGGTCAAAGCCATCGGTTACGACCCCGTGTGGTTTGGCGTCTTGCTGATTGTGGTGGCCGAGGTGGGTCTGGTCACACCCCCTGTGGGATTGAACGCATTTGTGGTGGCTCGCTATACGGGACGCCCGTTGGGCGAGGTCTTTTCGGGCATCACGCCGCACGTGATTGCGCACCTGATTTTCATTGCGCTGATGGTCATGTTCCCGCAAATCGTGCTGTGGTTGCCATCGACCATGTCACGCTAAAACGTCAAGGAGACAACCGATGAAATGGATTCCCCGCCCGGGCCTGTATCGCTTGGCAGGCGTGCTCTCGCTGTTGATGGCCAGTGGTTGGGCTCAGGCCCAGAGTGTCAAGCTTCGCGTGGCCGACTCATTTCCCATTGGGCACTTCATTCCAGAGTACGCCACCAAGTTCTGGATGAATGAGGTCACCAAGAACAGCAACAAGACCATTGAGTTTGAGTACTTCCCGGCCGAACAATTGGGCAAGGCCAAGGACATGCTGACCCTGGTGCAGTCGGGTGTGGCCGATGTGACTTATGTGAGCCCGGCCTACATTGCAGACAAGTTGCCGCTGTCGGGCGTGGTGGAGCTTCCCAGCAGCCACGCCACCTCTTGCGCTGGCACCAAGGCCTTTTGGAACATGGCCAAAGACGGCGGTGTTTTGGCCAAGCGGGAATTTGGGCCCCTGGGGGTGCGGGTGCTCTTTGCGGTGATGTTCCCACCCAATCAAATCGTGATGTCCAAAGCCAAGTTTGACGGTCTGAAGAGTCTGGAAGGGCAAAAGATCCGGACCTCCGGTGGCGCCAAAGACCAGATGCTGCGCAAGCTCAAGGCGGTGCCCTTGCAGATGCCGGCCCCAGAGATGTATGAAGCCACCTCGCGAGGCACGATTGATGGTTTGATGATTCCCGTGGCCAGTTTGCAGGCCTATGAGTTGGACAAGTTGTCCAAGGTGGCCACAGTGGGCGAGAACTTTGGTGCCTTCATCGTCACTTACACCATGGCCGAGTCACGGTGGCAGAAGTTGACGCCCGCTCAACAAAAGGTGATGACGGATGCAGGAGAAGCCGCCACCGCGCGAGCCTGCCAGCTCATGGAATTGGATGACGCCAAGAACTACGAACACCTGCGCAAGCTGGGGGTGAACTTGGTGAAGCTGTCTGCAGATGACAAACAGCAGATTCAGTCCATTGGCGCTGCGGTGGCCCGCGATTGGGCAGAACAAATGGACCGGCGCGGCAAGGCAGGAACTGAGGTATTGAAGGCTTTTGAAGGAGCGTTGAAATGAGATTTGTTGTATCCACAGCAGTCCTAAAGCGTGCAACCACGGGAGCTGCGTTGGCATTGGGCTTGCTGCACACAACCACGGCCGTGCAAGCGCAAACCAAACTTCGTGTGGGCGATTCACTGCCCTTGAATCACTTCTTCGCCGAGCAAGCCACCAAGGTGTGGATGGCCGAAGTGACCAAGAAGTCAGGTGGCGCAGTGCAGTTTGAGTACTTCCCCGCCGAGCAATTGGGCAAGGCCAAAGACATGCTGGCGCTGACGCAGTCTGGCGTGATCGACATTGGCTATGTGGTGCCCACCTATGTCCAAGACAAGATGCCGCTGACGGCCGTGGCCGAGTTGCCGGGCACCTTCCGTTCGTCTTGCGAAGGCACCATGGCCTTTTGGAAGTTGGCCACGGGTGAGGGCGTATTGGCGCGCCGTGAGTACCAGCCCAACGGTGTGCGGCCGGTGTTCGCCATTGTGATGCCGCCATACCAAATCTTCAGCGGCGCGAAGCCGCTGGGCAATCTGAAGTCCATCGAAGGCATGAAGCTGCGCACCACGGGCGGCGCTCAGGACACCTTGGTCACCAAGCTCAAAGGCGTACCCGTGCGCATGGCAGCCCCCGACCTGCACGAGTCGTTGTCGCGGGGCACGGTGGACGGCATGGTGTTTCCGGCTTCGAGCATCTTGGCCTACAACATCGAGCCCATGGTGAAAGCGGGCATTGTGGGAGAGAACTTCGGCAGCGCCGTGCTCACCTACATGATCTCGGAGAACCGCTGGAAGTCTCTGCCCGCGCAGGTGCGAACGGCCATGGCGGAGGCGGGAGATGCGGTGACCAAAAAGATCTGCGCCTACGCAGACCAAGAGCTCGCCTCTGACCTGGAAAAGATCCGCACCAAAGGCGGTGGCAGTTTGGCGCCGCTGCCCGCGGCGGAGAAGGCCCAGTTGGCGACCCTGTCGGCCACCGTGCGCTCCGAATGGGCGCAGTCTTTGGACAG
Organism: Betaproteobacteria bacterium; assembly: GCA_009923895.1. Classification (GTDB taxonomy): domain Bacteria; phylum Pseudomonadota; class Gammaproteobacteria; order Burkholderiales; family Burkholderiaceae_C; genus Rubrivivax. The sequence continues at coordinate 6,193 of RFSP01000060.1, forward strand.
CCGCGGCAAGGCGGGCAATGAAGTGCTCAAGGCCTTTACCGATGCGATGAAGTAGCTGCAACAGCGCACTTCACCCTCCCTACACTTTTACAAGGAACTCTTGTGGCAGGACTTTATTTTGAAGAATTCGAAGTGGGACGTGTCTTCAAGCACGCCATCACGCGCACGGTCACCGAGATGGACAACACGCTCTTTTCTCTGATGACCATGAACCCACAGCCCTTGCACCTGGATGCAGAGTTTTCTGCACAAACCGAGTTTGGCCAGCGCTTGGTCAACAGTTTGTTCACCTTGGGCTTGGTGATTGGCATCACGGTGGTGGACACCACCTTGGGGACCACCATCGGCAATCTGGGCATGAGCGATATCAAATTCCCCAAACCGGTGTTCCACGGCGACACGCTGCGGGTAGAGACCGAAATCATTTCCAAACGCCCCAGCAAGTCTCGCCCGAACGCGGGGATTGTGGAGTTTGAGCATCGGGGTATCAACCAGCGTGGGGAGTTGGTGTGTGTGTGCCGACGCTCGGGCTTTATGAAGGCCAAACCAACCGGCCATGCGTGAGATCGACGCCGAGGCCCTGGACCTCAGCGAGTTTGTTCGCCCGGGTGACCTGGTGATGTGGGGGCACGGGACTTCTGAGCCCCTGACCCTCACAGAAGCCTTGTTGGCCCAACGGCACTCGATAGGGAATTTCAGGGCCTTTGTTGGCGTGACCTACTCTCAATCGCTCAAGCCGGAGCAGGCCGATGCCGTGACTTTCTTGAGCTATGGCGCCTTGGGATCGGCTCAAGCATTGCATGCGAAGGGAGCGCTCGATGTCATGCCAGGCCACTTGTCCTTGCTGCCCGACCTGATTGAGCAAGGACGGTTGAGCCCAGATGTGGTGCTGATGCAGCTCAGCACGCCGGACGATCGCGGGCTGCACAGCCCCGGCCTGTCACATGACTACCTGGCCGTGGCCGCACGTCATGCGCGCACCGTGATTGCCGAGGTCAACTCGCAAATCCCGTGGACCCATTGCGACGACGCCTTTGCGGGCTTGCGCATCGATGCGGTGGTTCACAGTTCGCGCCCCCCCCTCTGTGTGCCCGATGCACAGCCTTCGGCCATTGAGCAACAAATCGCAGCGCGGGTGGTTGAACTCATTCCCGATCGGGCTGTGCTGCAGACGGGCATCGGCGCTTTGCCTTCGGCCATATTGCGATCCTTGACCCATCATCGGGATCTGGGTCTGCACAGTGGACTGGCCGGAGACGGCGTGTTGGACTTGATAGAAGCCGGTGCGATGACCAATGCGCACAAGTCCATCGACCCGGGCATCTCTGTGTGCGGCCTGTTGGCAGGCACCCAGCGTTTGTATGCACATGTGCATCGCAATCCCGCATGGCGCTTGAGACCGCTGCGTTACACGCACGCCGCAGATGTCTTGGCGCGCATTGACGGTTTGCATGCGCTGAATTCCGCCTTGGAGGTGGATTTGACCGGTCAGGTCAATGCCGAGGTGGTGGGGTCTCGTTATGTGGGCGCGGTCGGGGGTCAGGTGGACTTTGTCCGCGGTGCCCAGCGCAGCCGCGGTGGAAGGGCCATTACCGCATTGCCTTCAACGGCCTCGGGGGGGCGCATCAGCCGCATCGTGGCCCAACTGCCGGCGGGGGTGGTGACCACGGCGCGCAGCGATGCCGATGTCTTCGTCACCGAATGGGGTGTGGCCGATCTGCGGGGGCAGACGCTCAAGGAGCGGGCCCGACGAATGATCGCCATCGCCCATCCAGATCACCGCGAGTCACTCGCTCAAGCGGCTCATGCATGGGCCTGAGCTTTTGAACCTGTAGGAGCATTGAGACCATGGAATTTGCATTCACGCCCGAACAAGAACGCATCCGTGAGGCCGTTCAAAAGATCTGTGAAAAATTTGACGATGCCTACTGGCTCAAAAAGGACCGCGAGGGCGGGTTCCCCAGTGATTTTCATGCGGCCTTTGCGCAGGCCGGATGGCTGGGCATTTGCATTCCTCAGGAGTATGGAGGCTCGGGGCTGGGCGTGACTGAAGCGGCCATCATGATGGAAACCATCAGTGAATCGGGTGCGGGCATGTCGGGTTGCTCGGCCTTGCATCTGAACATCTTCGGGTTGACGCCCGTGGTGGTCTACGGGACTGAAGAGCAAAAACGTCGGATGTTGCCGCCGCTGCTGGCCGGCAAAGAACGGGCCTGTTTTGTGGTGACTGAGCCGGGGGTGGGCTTGAACACCACCCAGCTGAAAACCAAGGCAGAGCGTCAAGGAGACCACTATGTGCTCAACGGAGCCAAAGTGTGGATTTCTACGGCCCAAGTGGCTGAGAAGATGCTCATTCTTGCGCGCACCACGCCGTTGGACCAGGTGAAGTCTCCCAAGCACGGCCTGAGCTTGTTCTACACCGATTTGGATCGCAAGCACATTGAGGTGCGTGAGATCGACAAGATGGGACGCAAGGCGATCGATTCCAATCAGTTTTTCATCGACAACCTGCGCGTGCCGGTGGAAGACCGCATCGGTGAAGAAGGTCGGGGCTTCGAGTACATCCTTGACGGCATGAACCCAGAGCGCATTCTTGTGGCGGCAGAGGCCATTGGTCTGGGACGGGCGGCTCTGCGCAAGGCCACGCAATACGCCAAGGAACGCGTGGTGTTCAACCGACCCATCGGCAAGAACCAAGGCATTCAACACCCGTTGGCCAAGAACTGGATCGAGCTGGAAGCCGCTTGGCTGTTAACACTCCAAGCCGCGTGGAAGTTTGATCACAAATTGCCCAGTGGGGCCGCTGCCAACGCCGCCAAATACCTGGCGGCCGAGGCGGGATTTCACGCTTGCGAGACAGCCATGCTCAGCCATGGTGGCATGGGATACGCCAAGGAATTTCATGTGGAGCGCTACCTGCGGGAAGTGATGATT
>RFSP01000007.1 GCA_009923895.1 Betaproteobacteria bacterium
ACCTCACGCATGATGGACGCCGCCGAGGCCGAACGTGCGGGCCTCGTGTCTCGGGTGGTGCCGGCTGACAAATTGATGGATGAAGTATTGGCGGCCGCCACCACCATCTGCCAAATGAGCATGCCCAGTGTCATGATGGCCAAAGAATGCGTCAACCGCGCTTTTGAAGGGCCATTGGCGGATGGCATGTGGTACGAGCGCCGGATGTTCCACGCCCTCTTTGCCACCGAAGATCAAAAAGAAGGCATGGACGCGTTTGTGAACAAGCGCAAACCCGCCTTCAAACACCGCTAGAGCGCGCTCGACGCGATCACCCTTCGCGCCGAAGCGCGGGAAAGAGGATGACGTCCCGGATGCTGGGGCTGTCGGTCAGCAACATCACGAGGCGGTCAATGCCAATGCCACACCCGCCTGTGGGTGGCATGCCGTATTCCAACGCACGAATGAAGTCCGCGTCGTAATACATGGCTTCTTCGTCGCCGGCCTCTTTGTTCTTGGCTTGCGCGGCAAAGCGAGCTGCCTGGTCCTCGGCGTCATTGAGCTCGGAAAAGCCGTTGGCCACTTCGCGACCGGTGATGAAGAGCTCATAGCGCTCGGTGATGCTGGGGTCGGCGTCGGAGGCGCGAGCCAAGGGCGAGACCTCTACCGGATAGTCCACGATGAACGTGGGATCCCACAACTTGCTTTCCACGGCCGCCTCGAAGAGACCGAACTGCAATTCGGCCAGCGTCCAGTGCGCGGGAGGCTCTTCGCCCAAGGCTTTGAGCTTTTGATGGAGCACTTGGGCATCGGCCGCTTCGGCCGCTGTGAGGTCGGCATGGGTCACCAGGGCTTGAGTCACGGTCAGCCTGGCGAAGGGCTTGTCCAGGTCCACGGGACGGCCCGCGTAGCTGAGAGTGGCCGACCCGGTGGCTTGGCGCGCCGCATGCCGCAGCACCGCTTCGGTGAAGTCCATCAGGTCATGATGGTTCCAGTAGGCGGCATAGAACTCCATCATTGTGAATTCGGGGTTGTGCCGTACCGAGATGCCTTCATTGCGAAAGTTGCGATTGATCTCAAAGACCCGTTCAAAGCCGCCCACCACCAAGCGCTTGAGATACAGCTCAGGCGCGATGCGCAAGAACATCTCCTGATCCAGCGCGTTGTGGTGGGTGACAAAGGGTTTGGCATTGGCACCGCCCGGGATGGGGTGCAGCATGGGGGTTTCCACCTCCAAGAATCCATGTTCCACCATGAAATTGCGAATCGAGCTGACCGCCTTGCTGCGCGCAATGAAGCGCGAACGGGCGGACTCGTCCATCATGAGGTCCACATAGCGCTGCCGGTATTTCTGCTCCTGGTCGGTCATGCCGTGGAACTTGTCGGGCAGCGGGCGCAGGCTCTTGGTCAGCAGTCGCACGGACGTGGCTTTGACCGACAGCTCGCCGGTTTTGGTCTTGAACAGAACGCCTTCGCAGGCCAGGATGTCGCCCAAATCCCAGTGCTTGAAGGCCGCCAAGGCGTCGGGGCCCACCATGTCTTGGGTGACGTAGATCTGGATTCGACCGGTGGCGTCTTGCAAGGTCCCAAAGCAGGCTTTGCCCATGACCCGTTTGAGCATCATGCGGCCTGCCACCGCCACGTGCAGGGCCTGGGGTTCCAGCGTCTCGTTGGAGTCCTGGCCGTGGCTGTGATGGAGGGCGGCTGCATGGTGGGTGGGCTTGAAATCGTTGGGAAAGGCAACGCCCTGGGCCCGAATGGCCGCCAGTTTCTCTCGGCGTTCGGCGATCAGTTGGTTGTCATCGGCCACCGAGGCGGGTTGCTGCAGGGGGAGGTCTGGCGTGGTCATGGCATTCTTTCGGGCAACCCGCAATTCTATGGCGCCTCCTACAATGCGCCCTAGAGCACCCGACCCATGAAAAACTTCGCACTTATTGGCGCGGCGGGCTACATCGCCCCGCGCCACATGCAGGCCATCAAGGCCACCGGCCACCGCTTGGTGGCTGCACTCGATCCCAGCGATTCGGTGGGCATCATTGACAGCCACTTCCCTGAGGCCCATTTCTTTACCGAATTTGAGCGCTTTGACCGGCATGTGGACAAGCTGCGGCGCACCCAGCCGGGCGAGGCCATTGACTACGTCTCCATCTGTTCGCCCAACTACTTGCACGACTCTCACATGCGGTTTGCGTTGCGCAGCGGCGCCGATGCCATTTGTGAAAAGCCCCTGGTGCTCAACCCTTGGAACTTGGACGCTTTGCTGGAGATGCAAGAGGCCACCGGCCGGCACATCTCCACCATCTTGCAGCTGCGCGTGCATCCGGCCATCCAGCAGCTCAGAGACAGCATTGCTGGACAAGCCCGCCCCACCAAGCACGAGGTGGATCTGGCTTACGTGACCTCACGAGGTCGCTGGTACTTGCAGTCGTGGAAGGCCGATGTGAAGAAGTCCGGAGGCATTGCCACCAACATAGGGGTGCACTTTTTTGACATGCTGCATTTTGTCTTCGGTGAACTTCAGATCAATCAGGTTCACCACGTCTCAGACACCAAAGCCGGTGGATTTTTGGAGTACGAACGGGCGCGTGTGAGGTGGTTCTTGTCGATCGACTCCCAAGATGTGCCAGCGCCCTTGCGCGACAAAGGCCAGCGCACCTTTCGGTCGATCACGGTCGATGGCAGGGAAATTGAGTTTTCTGAAGGGTTCACCGACCTCCACACGGTCAGCTATCAACAGATATTGAATGGGCAGGGTTTCGGGCCCGAGCAAAGCCGCAGCGCCATTTCCGCAGTGGCCCACATCCGTTCGGCCACGCCCTTGGGCTTGGCTGCAGACAGCCATCCCGCCCTGGTGGCAGCTTTGAAGTCGGCGACACCCACGTGATTCACCCCTCAGCCATCATCGATCCGGGAGCGCAGATTGGCGAAGGCACCCGCGTGTGGCACTTCAGCCATGTGTGCGCGGGCGCGAAGATCGGGCGAGATTGCTCCTTGGGACAAAACGTTTTTGTGGCCCATGACGTGGTGATTGGCCACCGGGTGAAGATTCAAAACAACGTCTCGGTCTACGACGCGGTGCGGCTGGACGACGATGTGTTTTGCGGACCGAGTGTGGTGTTTACCAATGTGATCAATCCACGGGCTGCCGTGCAGCGCAAGCACGAATACCAACCCACGTGGATTCAAAGGGGGGCGACGCTGGGGGCCAATTGCACCGTGGTGTGTGGGGTCACGGTGGGCGAATATGCCTTTGTGGGTGCAGGAGCGGTGGTGACCCACAATGTCTCGCCCTATGCCCTGGTGGTGGGTGTGCCTGCGCGCCAGGTGGGCTGGATGAGCCAGCACGGAGAGCGGCTGGCCCTGCCCAACGCGGCGCCGCCCGGCCAAATTCTGGAGGCTGCGTGTCCGGCCACGGGCCAAAGATATCGGCTTGAAGCCGATCACCTTCAAGCCATTTCTCCGCCCTGAGCCGCCATGGAATTCACCGACCTGAAGTCTCAGTACGCGGCCCTCAAAGGGGAGATTGATGCGCGGATTCAGCGCGTGCTGGACCACGGTCAGTACATCATGGGGCCGGAGGTGGCCGAACTCGAGTCCGCCCTGGCCCAGTGGGTGGGTGTCAAGCACTGCATCACGGTGTCCAGCGGCACCGAGGCCTTGCTCATCGCCCTCATGTCCTTGGACCTGAAACCCGGCGAAGAGGTCATCACCAGCCCCTTCACCTTCGCAGCCACGGCCGAGGTGGTGGTCCTGCTGGGCGGACGTCCGGTGTTTGTGGACATTGAGCCCGACACCTGCAATATCGATGTCCGTCAGGTGGAGGCCGCCATCACGCCGCGGACCCGAGCCATCATGCCCGTGAGCCTCTACGGACAGGTGGCCGACATGGATGACATCCATGCCATCGCGCAGCGTCACCGACTGCCGGTCATCGAAGACGCCGCTCAGAGTTTTGGCGCCTCCTACCGCGGCCGTCGCTCCTGTGGCCTGTCCACGTGGGGCTGCACGAGTTTTTTCCCGAGCAAACCCTTGGGCTGTTACGGTGATGGCGGTGCTTTGTTCACGAACGACGATGCCTTGGCCCAAGCCGCCCGTGAGATCCGGGTGCATGGGCAGTCTGCCCGTTATACCCATACCCGGTTGGGTGTGGGCGGGCGCATGGACACTTTGCAATGTGCGGTGGTGTTGGGCAAGCTGGGCCGGTTTGAGTGGGAGCTTCAGCGCCGCCGGGATTTGGGTGCGCGATATGTGCAAGCGCTGCAAGGCGTCCCAGGGCTGAAGACCCTGGCGGTGCGTTCTGACCGAGACTGCGTGTGGGGACAGTTCACGGTGTTTTTGGATGAACGAGACCGTGTGCAGTCCCACCTCAAACAGCTGGGGATTCCCACGGCCATCCATTACCCCAAGCCCATGCATCACCAAGTCGCCTACGCAGCATTTGGGTCTGCACATGATTGCCCCCACAGCGTGAGGGCAGGCCAGACGGTTCTGAGTCTGCCAATGAGCGCAGACTTGACTTCAGAAGATCAAGACCGCGTGGTGAGCGCTTTGCGGCAGGCACTGGCCTCGCGGGGTTGACATGCGCGACGGGTTTGTGCGCGCCACCTTGACCTTGCTGGCGGGCGGTGCGTTGGCGCAAGCCATCCCACTGGCTCTGGGGCCGTGGCTGTCACGTTTGTATTCGCCTGAATCCTGGGGCACCTTTGCCACCTTCATGGCCATAGCGACCAACGTGGCCGTGGTGGCCTGCGGCCGTTTTGAAATGGCATTGCCGCTGGCAAGAGACGAGGCGCAGGCCAAGGGTCTGATGGCCTTGAGTGTGCGATTGATGCTTATGGTGGCCGCAGCGGCTTTCGTCTTGGGCCTGTTCCTGGCACAAACCCCCTTGGCGGATCAGGCCCTGGTCCTGCCCTTGGCCGTGGTGGCCTTGGCCAGCGCCTCTTGTTTGACCTTGTGGGCCACGCGTGCCCAGCGCTTTCGCTCGCTGGCCGTGGGGCGTTTGGTGCAGTACGGCGGCGCCGCAGTGGTCCAGGTGGTGTTGGGCTTGGCAGGTGTGGGTGTGATGGGTTTGGTGGCGGGGCCTATCGTGGCGGCGGCCTTGGCTTGTGTGTGGCTGTGTGTGCCGCCGCCCAGTGGCGGTTGGGCTTCTGTATGGCAAGTGCCTTGGGCCCAGTGTCAGCGGCTGGCGCGTGAGTACAAGGAGTTTCCCCTCTTCAATACCCCCCATGCGTTTGCCGGGGCCTTGCAAGACACGTTGACCGTGGCGTTGCTGATGGCTTGGTCCGGCGACGCTGCAGCCGGTTTTTGGGGCCTGGCCATTCGCTATCTCAAGGCCCCTGCCACCTTGATTGGCAGCGCGGTCTCCCAGGTGCTTTACCCTCAACTGGCGCATGCCACGCCTGACCAGGCGCAACGTGCCGTCAGGCGGACCATGGCGGCTTTGGCCGGATTGGCCGCTCCATTGGTGCTCGGACTCATGTGGGTGGGTCCAGAGTTGTTTGCCTGGGCCTTCGGCGAACGCTGGCGAGAAGCGGGACGCTTGGCGGTGGCCCTGGCCCCGTACATTGGCATGCACTTCATCGCCTCCCCATTGGCGGTGGTCACCCTGGCGGGCGAGGCACAGGCCTGGGCGCTCAAGGTGGCCGTCGTGGGACAGGCCGTATTTCTAAGCGCCCTGGCTGTGGGATTGTGGTGGGGAGGACTCATCGCCGCAGGATGGTGCGTGTCGGCTGCAATGGTGGTCTACTTCGGCCTGTACTTTCGGGCCCTGTCGCAATGGACGCGATGGCCTGAGAGGCGTTGGACCCCCACGGAACCCTCCCGCCTGATCGATTGACGGAGACTGTGTGCCCATGAGAGCCTGGATCAACCGCCTGCGACGTGCCCTGTGGCGACAGCTTTGGGGGCGCATGGTGTTTGGCGAAGTTTCTCAAGGGCAAAGCTTGCCGCACACCAGGATCTCCCCTTTGACGCTGATCGACCACGAGGCGCACTTGGTGCTGGCAGACCACGTCTACATCGGCCCCTTCAATTGGATCGAAGCCAGCGCCGGCATCCGGCTGGACGAGGGCGTGCAAATCACAAGCCATGTGAGCCTGGTCACGCATGCCTCGCACCGCTCGGCACGCCTGATGGGCCGGTCGTATGTGGAGCCGCGCTCGGACGCCTCACCGCGCCCGGGTTGGGTGGCCGGCCCGATCCACATTGGTGCCTACAGTTTCATCGGGCCGCACAGCGTCATCGAGGCCGGCACCCGGTTGGGTCGAGGGACTTTGGTTTGTGCCGGCAGTGTCGTGCGAGGCGAGTTTGCAGACTTTGCGGTCTTGGCAGGGCAGCCTGCGCGCGTGATTGGCGATACGCGAACGACTGACGAGCGCCTGTTGCAATTGCATCCCGAGGCCCGTACCACCTATGAGGCTTGGGCGGGCTCAAAGCCTCCCGACCCTTCAACATGAAGCGTGGGTCTGCCTCATGAGACTGGTGCTTTTGGGGGATGCACAAAGCCCGCATCTCTTGAAGTGGGCGAGGGCGTTGGCGCCTCGCTTGGAGCTGTGGGCTGCGTCCAGCCGAGGCTTCCTGCCTGAATTTGATGATGTGATTCCCCCGTCGAGACGCTTGGCCTTGCAGACCTCGCCGAGATTTGAAGGGGGCAATGCTGCATTGCTGCGCTGCTTGCCCAGACTGGTGGCCTGGTTGCGACCCATCCAAGCCGATTGGCTGCACGCCCATTACTTGACGTCTCACGGCACCTTGGCGTGGCTGGCCCAGCGTTTGGGCGTGCGGGCCCGATTGGTGGGGTCGGCCTGGGGGTCCGACATCTTGGTCACCCCGCAACGGGGCGCACCTTGGCGTTGGTTGACCCGCCGCGTGCTGGCTGCTTGCGAACTCACCACCAGTGACTCCCTCTTCATGGCCGATCGCATGCGCGAACTCGGCGCACGTGAGGTGATGGTGTTTCCTTTTGGGCTGGAAGCCCTGCCCACAGTCACCGACCCCAAAGAGGATGGGCTCTTTTTTGCCAACCGGGGCCTGGAAGACATCTACAACCCCTTTCGGGTGCTGGACGTGTTTGCGCACCTTTCACAAGGCTGGCCGCAGGCGCGCTTGGTGGTGGCGCATGAGGGGGCGTTGAGAGTGCCCATGGAGGAAAAGGTGCGGGCCATGGGCCTGTCAGACCGCGTGCGGTTTACGGGGCGGCTGGACGCCGTGTCGCAGTCCACGCTGTATGGCCGCGCTCGGTGGTATCTGAGCTTGCCGCGCAGCGACTCGGTGTCGGTGTCGGTCTTGGAGGCCATGGCCCACGGATGCATTCCCCTGTTGTCGGACCTGCCGGCCAACCGAGAGCTGGTCACCCATGGTGAAAACGGCTGGATCTTGGCCGAAGGGGCCTCACCCAGCATGGATGAATTGAAGCCGTTGGCGGCCAGAGGCGATGTCGTGGGCCTATACAACCGACAATGGGTGGGTGAACACGCCTTGTTCCCACAGGCTGTGGATCAATTTGTGCAGCGCTTGGTGCAGCTGCAATCGGGCGGTTCGATCCCGCCCAGATGACCCAGATGACCCAGGTGATGAAGCTCCTTCTGATCAACCACTACGCAGGCACGCCAGAGCTGGGCATGGAGTACCGCCCGTATTACCTGGCAAGGGAGTGGGTGCGTCTGGGTCATCAGGTGCACATCCTTGCATCGGCGCAGTCGCACTACCGGGCTCGACAGCCTGCACCGGGTGATGAGGTGATCGATGGCATCCACTATCGGTGGGTGCCCACCCCCACGTACGCAGGCAACGGTCTGGGACGCTTTCGCAATATCGTGTCTTTCTTAAGCCAAGTCTCCGCACAGACCGAGGAATGGGTGCAGCGCGTCCGGCCCGATGTGGTGATTGCGTCGAGCACCTACCCCATGGACAACTGGGTGGCCCACCGGTTGGCCCGCGCTGCTGGGGCTCGATTTGTGTACGAAGTGCATGACCTCTGGCCCCTGTCTCCCATTGAACTCTCCGGCATGTCGCCCTGGCATCCCTTTGCGCTGGTCTGCAGCTCGGCTGAGCGCTATGCCTATCGGCATGCCGATGCGGTGGTCTCCATGTTGCCCAAGGTCCACCAGCACATGGCCTCGCGTGGGTTGGATCTAAAAAAACTGTCCATTGTGCCCAACGGTATCAGTCCCGAAGACTGGCAGGGGCCCGCGCAGCCCTTGCGTTCCGACGTGGAGCAGGCCATTGATGCCGTGCGCCAGATCGGTGGCACGGTGGTGGGATATGCCGGGTCCATGGGCTTGCCCAATGCGCTCGATGTCCTTTTGGACGCCGTGCGTCTTTTGATGTCGCAACCCACCGCCCCCGGCGACAAGCCTTTGCGAGTGATACTGGTTGGCGATGGCCACGAGCGACAGCGTTTGGTGGCGCGCATGGCCGCAGAAGGGTTGAGTCATGTGACATGGCTGCCACCCATCCCCAAAGCGCAAATTCCCACCTTCTTGGCGGCCATCGACATCGCCTATATTGGTTGGCAACGTGTGCCCATTTATCGGTTTGGCATTGCACCCAACAAGCTGATGGACTACATGATGGCCTCTCGTGCCGTGCTGCACTCGGTGGAAGCTGGCAATGACCCCGTGGCCGAGGCCGGTTGTGGCTTGACTGTGCCCCCTGAAGATCCCATGGCGGTGGCGCGTGGATTGCGACAACTGGCCCAGCTGTCTCCCAAAGAAAGACGGGTCTTGGGTGACCGAGGCCGCGCTTTTGTGATGGCCCATCACAGCTACCCGGTGCTGGCGCGGCGATTCCTCGATGCCGTGGCGCCGCGTTGAGAAGACAACCCCGCCATGTCCACGTCATCGGATCAGGAAACGCAGGCCATTGAAGCCCGGTATGCACGCCGCGACGCGGGAGACCGTTACAGCATGGCGCGTCCGGAGGTCTGGCACACCGTATTCGAGCGACAAAAAGCAACCTTGAAGTTGCTCGCCCGCCATGGCGCGAGTGACTTGTCTCGCCTGCGCATTGTGGAGGTGGGGTGTGGGGCCGGAGGCAACCTCTTGGAATTCTTGCGCTGGGGGTGCGATCCGGGCCAGCTCTCAGGCATCGAGTTGTTGCCCGACCGGGCCGATCACGCGCGTCGCGTCTTGCCCAGTGATGTGAAGGTATTGACCGCCGATGCATGCGTGGCCGACATTGCCGAGGGATCGTGCGATCTGGTGTTTCAAAGCACGGTGTTCTCGTCGCTTTTGGATGCGGCCTATCGACAACGGCTGGCGCAGACCCTGTGGTCATGGGTCAAACCCGGTGGCGCTGTGCTGTGGTACGACTTTGTCATGAACAACCCACGCAACCCCGATGTGCGCGGCGTGCCGTTGCGCGAAGTGCAATCGCTGTTTCCTGAGGCCCAACTGGATGCGGTGCGGGTGACGCTGGCGCCTCCTCTGGCGCGGGCGGTCTGCCGCCTGCATCCGAGCCTCTACACCGTTTTCAACGCACTGCCTGCATTGCGCACGCACAGGTTGGTCTGGGTGGGCAAGCCCGCCACAGCTGCACACGCGGGATAATCACCTTTTCTTTGAAGGCCTCTTCGACCTTGTCTGCTGCCACGCCGCTTCCTTTTTTGCACTTTGCGCTGCCCGATATTGGCGAAGAAGAAATCGCCGAGGTGGTGGACACATTGCGTTCAGGCTGGGTCACCACAGGTCCCAAAGCACGGCGTTTTGAAACCGACTTTGCCCAATTTCTGGGCGACTCTGGCTTGCATTGCCTGGCCGTCAATTCGGCCACTGCGGGGTTGCACCTGGCCTTGGAGGCCCTGGGCATTGGGCCGGGTGATGAAGTCATCACCACCACCCACACTTTCACAGCCACCGCTGAAGTGGTGCGCTACATGGGGGCGGACGTCCGATTGGTGGACGTGGACCCGGTGACCCTGAACATCGATGTGGCCGCCGTGGAGCAGGCCATCACCCCGCGCACCCGAGCCATTATTCCCGTTCACTATGCAGGTCTGGCCGTGGACATGCCGGCGCTGTTGGCGCTGGCGCGGCGGCGCGGCCTGAAGGTGGTGGAAGATGCCGCCCATGCCTTGCCCACTACGGTGCAAGGCCAGTTGGTGGGGACTTTGGACAGCGATGCCACGGTCTTCAGTTTTTACGCCAACAAAACCATGACCACGGGTGAGGGCGGCATGCTGGTGACTCGCAATGCCGATATCGCCTCACGGGCCAAGGTGATGCGTCTGCATGGCATCAGCCGAGACGCATTTGACCGCTTCAGCGCCAAAGTCCCCAGCTGGTACTACGAGATCGTGGCGCCTGGATTCAAATACAACTTGACCGACATCGCTGCTGCCTTGGGGCTGCATCAGCTTCGGCGGGCTCATGCGTTCGCCAAGATCCGCGTCGGTTTGGCCCAGGCCTACCGGGAGGCTTTGGCTGACCTGCCTTTGATCCTGCCGGCAGACGCCCCCGCGGGTGAGTCTCATGCCTGGCATCTCTATGTGGTGCGCTTGGCTCCTCAAGCCACATGCTCCCGTGATTCTGTGATCGAGCATCTCTATCAAGAAGGCATCGGCTGCAGCGTGCATTACGTGCCGCTGCACCTGCAGCCGTATTGGCGTGATCGCTATGCCCTCAAACCCACCATGTTTCCCCACAGCCAGGCGGCCTATGAAGCCATGATCAGCTTGCCGCTGTACACGCGCATGACGCTCGATGACGTGCATCGCGTGGCCAAAGCGCTGCGACAAGCGCTGGCGCGTTGATGGGCCATCCCTTTGCCGCACTTGGAGCCATGAGCAAGCGACTCTTTGACTTGGGCGTCGCCACCTGCGGGGTGATGGTATTGATGCCCTTGCTGCTGCTCATCGCGCTGGCCATCAAACTGGATTCCACCGGTCCTGTGCTGTTTCGGCAAGAGCGTGTGGGGCAGGGGGGACGGCGCTTTTTCATTCACAAGTTTCGCACCATGGTGGTGGATGCACCGGCGCTCGGTCTGTCCATCACGGTGGGCCAAGACCCGAGAATCACCCGGGTGGGTCAGTGGCTGCGACGCAGCAAGCTCGACGAACTGCCGCAATTGCTGGATGTGATCACCGGACACATGAGTTTGGTGGGGCCTCGCCCCGAGGTGCCTCGCTATCTGCCGTGGTATCCCGCAGACTTGAAAGACCGGGTGCTGTCCGTGCGGCCTGGCATCACCGACCCCGTCTCTCTGAAGTTCATTGACGAATCCAGTTTGCTCGCTCAAGCCCAAGATCCTGAAAAGGAATACTGCGAAGTCATCTTGCCTTTGAAATTGCGCGAGGCGGCTCGCTACGCCGACCATGCCACCTTGTGGACCGATGTCAAGATCTTGTGGGCCACCTTGAGGCTGCTGCTGCGCCGAAGCCCCCACCCTCAACGGCCTTACACATGACTTCGGCATCAACCACCGTGTGGACCCGCATTGACGCATTTTTGTCTCGATTGCGGCCGTATCGCGAACCGTTGTCGCTCTTGCTGGATTGCACGATGGTGGCGTTTTGTTGGAACGTCACCTACTTGTTTCGTCTGGGATTTGAGCGCTGGATATCGGCCCGCCCGGCTTACGACGGGTGGGTGTTGCTGGGGGTGATTGGCGTTTATGCCGCCGCTTTCACTTTCTTTCGGGTGCCTCAGGGAATGTGGCGCTTCTCCAGCTTTGGTGACGTCAAGCGGCTGACCTGGGCCTGCTTGGCTGCAGGGGCCATCAGCGCTGCCATCGTCTTGACTTTGCAACTGCAGCAAGTGCCTCGCGCTGTGCTGGCGCTGCACCCTTGGGTTGCGCTGATGGGGGTGTGTGTCATGCGCATTGGCTACCGCATGCTGTATGAGCATGCGCGGGCGCAAATGTCGGGCGGATCGTCAGAAGTGCGTCGCACTTTGGTGCTGGGCGCCGGAGAGGCAGGACGACGGCTCTTGGCCGGCATCCACCATCAAGGCTGGGTGGTGCTGGGTTTGTTGGACGACGACCTGTCCAAACGAGGCGCCAGGATTGCCGGGGTGCCCGTGTGGGGGCCGCTGTCTTTGTTGAACCAACCCGCCACGCTAGAGGGCATCACCCACCTCATTGTGGCCTTGCCTTCCATGCGTGGACCCAGGCGCCGCGAAGTACTTGAAATGGCGGCCAAGACGGGCCTGCAGGTGCTCACCGTGCCCAGCGCACAAGAGCTGCGCGAAGGGCGGGACTTGAATCGCGTGCGCGACATCGAGCCCGAGGACCTGTTGGGCCGGGAGCCTGTGTCGCTGGACGAAGTGGGGATCGGCGACGTGCTGCGCGCAAAAGTGGTGTTGATCACCGGAGCCGGCGGCAGCATCGGCAGCGAACTTTGTCGTCAGGTGGCGCGGTACGAGCCCGCATGCTTGGTGCTGTACGAACAAAGCGAGTTCAACCTGTACGCCATCGAGCAAGAGCTTTCATTGAGTTGGCCGGCTTTGCGTCTTGAATGTGTGATGGGCGATGTCAAAGATTTGGATCATCTGCAAGACACGTTTTCCCAATTGCGCCCGCAGGTGGTCTTTCATGCGGCCGCTTACAAGCATGTGCCGCTCATGGAACAGCGCAACGCGGCGGCTGCGCTTCGCAACAATGCGTTGGGCACCTACCGAGCAGCTTTGGCCGCGGCACAAGCCCAGGTCGAGCGCTTTGTGCTGATTAGCACCGACAAGGCGGTCAATCCCACCAACGTCATGGGAGCCACCAAGCGCGCTGCCGAGATGGTGGTCAGCAGCTTGGCGCTGCAACATCCCCGCACCCGTTTCATGGCGGTGCGCTTCGGCAACGTTCTGGGATCCAGTGGCAGTGTGATTCCCAAGTTCAAAGAGCAAATCGCCCGCGGTGGCCCGGTGACTGTCACGCACCCGGAGATCATCCGCTACTTCATGACGATTCCGGAGGCCGCACGGCTGGTCTTGCAGGCGGCCGCCATCGGGCAAAGTGGTCAGGTGTTGGTGTTGGACATGGGCGAGCCCGTAAAAATCGTGGATCTGGCACGCCAACTCATCCGGCTGTCGGGTCATGCGCCCGATGAAATTCCCATTGAGTTCACGGGTCTGCGCCCTGGCGAAAAACTCTACGAAGAGCTATTGGCCGATGCCGACTCGACACTGGCCACGCCTTACGAGCAAGTCAGACTCGCCCGCCTGACCGACAACGGACACGCGGTGCATGAGCTGCTGCAATGGATCGAAGAGAACCCTTTGGCCGATGAGCAGGCCGTCAGGGACCGCCTGGTTCAAGTCATTCCGGAATATCGGCCGGCCCGCTGAGCGCGCTCTCTGAGCCCGTCACGACGTCGCGGGCGATCTCTCTCATGGCCTTCTTTTCATGAAGGGTCAGCGGCCGTCCCAATTGTTGGCTCAGGTGCAGCAGCAGCGAGCGGTCGGTTTCTTGAGGCAGCCCCCGCTGCTCCGGAAGTTGGCGGGCCAGCTCCGATTGAGCATCGGGCTCCATGCCAGTCCACCAAGAAGCCACCATGGGTCCCAAATGACTGCGCAGGGCGGCGTCGTCGGGCTGCCCACCGCCACCTTGTCGGTGGCGGGCTTGGCGGAACCCCGCATCCTCGCGCCCGGACCCGTTTCTTTTGCCATTGACGCCCAAAGCGCCGTCTCCCCACAGACTGCGCTCCAGATCGGCGGCCGGCAAAATCATCCGCGTATCGGCCTGACGCAGCACGCTCGCCCAGGCGGGGTCCGTTCGCGCAAGAGATGACAGGTCCTGGGCAGATTCGTCGGCCAAGACGCACACCTGCACCCCACAAGACTGCACGTGGTCGATGACCGGCAGCAGGCGGTCGTCGTCACTGACCACCAACACGTGCTCGCAAGCGCCGTGCTGGGTGAGCGCCATCAGATCCCTCGACATGGACAGGACCATGGACACACCGGTGTCGGTTGATTCAGGCGCCACCCAGCGAAACACCTGGCCTTGAAGCCAGTCACCATCCGATCCGGTGCGATGCTCTGCCGACTCCGCGGCGGGACCGGTTGAACCAGGCTGCGCAGGCCAAACAGGCGACCCAGGGGTTTGGCTGCCATACCAGTAGATTCTGACCAAATCGCTGGCGACATCCGCTTCCTCGAGAAGATTCTCAAGCAAAGGCCGCAAACCCTCCAGTCGTACGGTGCCCCTTTCAGCGTCTTCTTTGCCGCTGAGCCAGTCAACGAATCTGGCATCCACGAAAGCGATGCAGCGGGGTGGACGGGGGCGTTGTGCCGATCGGCGCGCGGGGTGGTGATAGCCAGAGTTGTACATAAGTTTTAATAAAAATAATTAGCGCGCCATCATCCGTTCAAGCGCAAATAAATCGGCCGTGGTTTCTCGTTCACGAATGAGGGTGGCCTGCCCGTCGTGGATCATGACTTCTGCCGCGCGCGGACGGCTGTTGTAATTGCTCGCCATGGCCATGCCATAGGCCCCTGCAGACAAAACCGCCAGGTGGTCGCCCGCTTCCACCGCCAACGCGCGCGATCGGCCCAGCCAATCGCCTGACTCGCACACCGGGCCCACCACATCCCAGACCTGTGGGGGGGCGTCACGTTGCACGCACGGCTCAATGCCCATCCAGGCCTCGTACATCGCAGGGCGCACCAAGTCGTTCATGGCGGCATCCACAATACAAAAGTTCTTCGGACCCGGCTTGAGGTAAAGCACTTCGGTGATCAAAACGCCCGCGTTTCCCACCAGGGAGCGACCCGGCTCCAGGTACAACTTGCGATGACCATGGCCTCGCTCGTCCAAGCGCCGAAGCAGCTGCTTCACGAAGTCGCAAGGCTCGGGGGGACTTTCGTCGGTATAGGTGATGCCCAGCCCACCGCCCAGATCCAAGTGATCCAAGGCGATGCCTGAGGTCTCGACGGCCTCCACCAACTCCAAGAGCCTGTCGAGTGCGTCCAAATACGGCGAGACCTCCACGATTTGGGAGCCGATGTGGCAATCAATACCGGTCACTTGCAGCCCAGGCAATGAGGCCGCCTTTTGGTAGACCCGCAAGGCCTGGTCGTGGGCAATTCCAAACTTGTTGTCTTTGAGCCCGGTGGAGATGTAAGGGTGTGTGCCCGCGTCCACGTCGGGATTGACGCGCAAACTCACTCGGGCTGTGTGTCCGGAGTCCACTGCCACCTGCGACAGCACTTCGAGCTCGCCCTCGCTTTCCACATTGAAGCACGAGACTCCCACCGCAAGCGCCCGACGCATTTCGGCGCGGGTCTTGCCGACCCCTGAAAACACCACCTTTGCGGGGTCTCCACCCACCGCCAACACCCGCTCAAGTTCACCCACCGAGACGATGTCAAATCCACAACCTGCTTGGGCAAAGGTCTGCAGCACGGCCAATGAGGAGTTGGCTTTCATGGCGTAACACAACAGGTGCGAGCGGCCGCTCAACCCTTGTTGATAAGACCTCAAAGCCGTTTGCATGGCCTGCTGCGAATAGACGTAAAGCGGGGTGCCGTACTGCGCCGCCAGCGCTTTCAGCGAGACCCCATCCATCACCAAGTCGCGGCCTTGGCGGCTCAGGCATGCGGCACCCGGCGTCATCGCAGTCCCCCGGCCGGTGTTGAAACAGATGTTGACGCAGATGCCGAGGCCGCTGGTGCAGCCGCAGCCGCAGACGCAGCCGGCCCTCCTGCGTCCTTGCCCGGCAGCACCAAGGGACCTTTTTGCCCACACCCCCACAAGCCCAAGGCCAACGCCCCTGCCCCCACCAGGGCCGGGAGGCGCCAGAAGCGCCCGAGGTTGAGCAACCTGGATACACTGATTCCCAATTGATGCGTCATCGCTGAATTTTACCCGTCACATCTCTTGCCATGTCTGAACTCACCGACACTCAATATCAATCGCTGACCCAGGCCGTGCTGGCCTCCATCGAGGCCACGGTTGACCGGTGGTTGCAAGACGATGTCATCGACGTCGACGCGCACCGCACCGGGGGCTTGCTCGAGTTGATATTTCCCGATCGCAGTCGCATCGTGGTCAATACCCAGCCGCCGCTGCATGAGTTGTGGCTGGCTTCGCGGGCCGGAGGATTTCATTTTCGCTATCAGGGTGGACAGTGGCTCGACACCCGGGACGGTCGAGAATTCTTCTTCGTGTTGTCCAAAGAGGCCACCGCCCAATCGGGGACCGACTTGGAGTTCACCGGCTAAGCCTTGGTGTGCTGAAGTTTCCGCGCTGGAGTTTCAGCGCCGGAACATGTCCAAGATGCTGTTGCGTTCTTCGGTTGAAGGCGCTTTGGGCACCTTGTCTTCCAGACCGACGCTGGCCACACCCCGGTTGCCCGCGTATTCATCAAAGACCCAGTCGCCGCCCGAGCGCACCACGCCTTCTGGCACCTGCAAGTCCGCTTCCGGCACGTTTTTCAGCGCGTGCGCCATGAACTCAATCCACACCGGCAAGGACAGCCCGCCCCCGGTCTCGTTGCTGCCCAACTTTTTGGGCGTGTCGTAACCGATCCAGACAATGCCGACCAAGGTGGAGTGAAACCCGGCAAACCAAGCGTCCATGGAGTCGTTGGTCGTTCCCGTCTTGCCGAAGATGTCCGTGCGTTTGAGCGTGGCCTGGGCGCGTGCCGCCGTGCCCGAGCGGGTCACCTCTTGCAGCAGGGTGTTCATGACAAAGGCATTCCTGGCATCAATGACACGCGTCGTCTCGTCCAGCTGCGGCGGCGGAACTTCTCTCAACACCTTGCCTCGGCTGTCCGTGATCTTGGCCACCAGCATCGGGCTGACCAGGTGGCCCCCGTTGGCAAACACACCATAGGCGCTGGCCATTTGTAAGGGCGTGACGGAACCCGCACCCAGGGCCATGGTGAGGTAGGCGGGGTGCTTGTCTGACTCGAATCCGAAACGCGTCACCCACTCTTGGGCAAAGGCGGGGCCCGTGGATTGCAACACCCGGATTGACACCATGTTTTTCGACTTGGCCAGCGCGGTGCGCAGACTCATGGGGCCTTCAAATTTCCCGTCGTAATTCTTGGGTTCCCAAGGTTGACTGCCGGTGGCGCCTGCATCAAAGAACAAGGGCGCGTCATTGACCACCGTGGCTGGCGTGAACCCTTTTTCAAGCGCAGCGGAGTAAATGAACGGCTTGAAACTGGAGCCGGGTTGACGCCAGGCCTGCACCACATGGTTGAACTTGCTTTTGCTGTAGTCAAACCCGCCCACCAGCGCTCGAATGGCTCCCGTTCTTGGATCCAGCGCCACAAAAGCACCCTCGACTTCGGGCACTTGTGTCAGGGCCCACTCGCCCTTTTCAATCCTGATGGCACGCACCACGGCACCGCGTCGAATCTGCACTTTGGGCCCGGCCTTTTCCGCCAGCCCCGAAGCCACGGGCTTCAAGCCTTCTCCCGTCACCGTGATGAGTTCGCCGCTTTGGAGAGAGGCCACCACTTTGCGCGGTGAGGCTTCCAACACCACGGCAGCGCGCAGCTCGTCGTTGTCTGGATGGTCGACCAAGGCTTCGGCCACGCGGGCGTCCAGCAGGTTGGGATCTTGAGGCAAGTCCACGTAGGCTTCGGGGCCTCGATAGACTTGGCGCCGTTCATACTCCAGCAGTCCTTTGCGAAGCGCGCGATAGGCCACCGTTTGAGCGGCTGCGTCGATGGTCAAATGCGCGTGCAGTCCTCGCGTATAGGTTTCGTCGCCGTACTGCGCATGAACGAGCTGGCGGGCCACCTCGGCCACGTACTCTGCGTGCGCAGGCGACTCTGACGAAGCCCGATAGCGCATCACTTCTTTCAAGGCCGCATCGCGCTGAGCCTGAGTGATGAAGCCGTTGTCGAGCATGCGCTCGATGATGTAGCGCTGCCGAACCGTGGCTCTGCGCGGGTTGTTCAGCGGGTTGTAGGCCGAAGGCGCTTTGGGCAGACCTGCCAACATGGCCGCTTCACCCACGGTGATGTCGCGCAAAGGCTTGCCAAAATACACCTCGCTGGCCGCGCCAAACCCATAGGCCCGATGCCCCAGAAAAATCTGGTTCATGTAGACCTCCAGGATTTGATCCTTGGTGAGCAACGCTTCGATCTTGAAGGCCAACAAGATCTCATAAATCTTGCGGGTGAAGGTCTTTTCCGAGGACAAATAAAAGTTGCGTGCCAGCTGCATCGTGATGGTGGATGCACCCTGGCTCTTGGCCTCAGCAAATTGCGCCAAAGATGCGCGCAACACACCTTTGAAGTCCACCCCGCCGTGGTTGTAGAAATTCGCGTCCTCGATGGCCAGGACGGCATGTTTCATCACTTGGGGGATCTGATCGATGGGCACGTAGGTGCGGCGCTCCTCGCCAAACTCACCAATCAAGGTGCCGTCACTGGCCAACACCCGAAGCGGCAGCTTCGGCCGATAGTCGGCCAAGCTGGTCGTGTCAGGCAAATTGGGATAGGCCAGCGTCAATGCCAGTCCCACCAAGATGCCCACGCCAAGGGCGCCTGCGGCCCCCAGACCTGCCAGCCACAGGGCCAATTTCACCAGCCAATGCGTGGGTTTGCCCGTGGATGCGGAAGGCTCGGTGGGAGGAGATGAGGGCGTCGCGCTCGGCATGGAACTCCAGACGTGTGAGGCGTGGATTATAGGAAGGCGACTCCCTGGGCATTCACGCGATTCCCTTTATTCCCGTGATTCCCTCTATAGAGGGATTTCCCCCGCCCAAGACTCTTTTTAGCATCGAGCCTCCACAGTCCTTCTCATTCACTCATCCCATGAACACTTTGGCCCCATGGTGGCGCAAGCCAGCGCCCTCCGTCCTGGGTCTGGATCTCCAGTCTTCAGGCATCCGCTTGGTCGAGCTCTCACGCGCCGTCAGCGGCGATTTTCAAGTGCAAACCTGCGGCAGCTTGCCTTGCGCACCGGGCTGGATGGTGCAGGGCCATGTCCATGCCTTTGAAGAGATGGCCCAAGGGCTTCGCCAGCTGATTCAAGCGTGTGGTGCTGCGTCCCGAGACGTTGTCTTGGGTCTTCCGGCCTCCTGCGTCATGACACGCACGATTCACGTGGACCCCTGCGCCACTGACCCAGAGGTGCTCGCGGCGGTTCAAGCAGCCGTGGCGCGCTGGCTGCCCGACCCCGTCAATGACCTTATCGTCGATCACTGTCGTCTGGATGACCATGATGAGGCAGGGCAACAAGTGCTGGTGGCGGTCTCTCGTCGAGACCCCGTGCAAGACCGCGTGGGCCTGGCCGAGGCAGCCGGTCTACGCACCCTGGCCGTGGATCTGGAGGTACAGGCCTCAGGTCTTGCTCTCACTGCGCTCGCCCAAGTGTCTCCGCGCTGGCAGGCGCTGAGCGCCCTGGTCCTGCTCGAGGTGGAGACCGAAGGCGCACACCTCCAATGGCTGGAGTCGGGGGAGCTTTTGAAGGAGGCCGACTTCACCTTCCCGCAAACCAGACACGTCGGACGACCTGAAAGCGTGGACGAGCAGCAAAAAGTCCAGGCGCTGGTGCAATGGACCGTGGCGCAGCTTGCCGCCCCTTCGCCCCTCATGGCAGGCCCGTGGCCCGATGCCCGGAGTGATGCTTGGGTCGATGCCTTGGTGGTCGCGGGATCCGGATCTTTGCTGGCGCAGGTGGCGCAAGGGGTTCGGCGTGAATGTGCCGTACCTGTTCACGTGGCCGATCCCTTTGAGTTGGCGGCAGAAGATCCCCGACGCCAGGGCGCGACACAGACCGTTCCCGCGGCGAGCTATTTGCGTGCCTTTGGATTGGCGATCCACGGCACGCTGCAATGAATCTGCGGGCCTGACGCGTTCGCAGCCTGACTCGTTCTTCGTGATTGGCCCGTGCACCGGATCCATCTTTTCAACCACAGTGCGCGTGCTCACGCGGGCTTTCTTGCGTCAGATGCCGTGG
>RFSP01000061.1 GCA_009923895.1 Betaproteobacteria bacterium
CATGGAGACGACGCAAGGGTTGCCGTTGCTGCAACTGGAGCGACTGACGTTTTTGTTTGTTCAGGCGGGCTTTGCTGTCTTGACGGCGGCCATTGCCTTGGGCATCGCCACCACCAGCCGTTGGCGCTGGGACCACAAAACGGTCTTGTCGATCGCGGCCTGGGCGATTTTTTTGGCGCTGCTCTCAGGGCGTCACTGGCGTGGCTGGCGTGGCAGACAAGCCACGCGATGGTTGTACGCGGGCACCTTGGTGTTGTTGCTCGCCTACGTCGGATCGCGGTTTGTGCTCGAAGTGTTGCTTGGACGCAGCGCAGCCTGAAATTTTATGAAGATCGTGTTGGTGATCTTTGTGGTGGCCCTGGGGGTGTGGATGCTGCTGACCCGCTCGCGAGGACCCACACGATCGTCGCGCGGGCCTGCGGCACCGTCTGCACCACCGTCCGCAGCGCCAGCCGCGCCACCAGCCGCGTCCACGGCCGGTGCGCAGGCGATGGTGTCTTGTGCCCATTGTGGGGTGCATGTGCCCCAAGATGAGGCGTTTTGGTCGGGCACCCAGGCCTATTGCTCCGACGCCCATCGTTTGTCGGGCCCAAGAAGTTGACCGCAATTCGGGAAGACCCGATCCACACACTACCCCTAGTGGCTTGAATAGGCCCCTTCCCCCATATATAGTGTGGGGTCGGATATTGAGATCAAGATTCAAGGGGAATTCATGCAGACAGTTACGCTCTCGGGGCAGGAACTTATTCAAGCGCCACCGCTGTCCCAAGGTGCGATGCCGACGTCCGTGTCGGCTTATTCGGCTTATCAAATCATCCGCCGCAATGGCGCGGTGGTGTCCTTTGAGCCCAACAAGATTGCCGTTGCACTTATGAAGGCCTTCTTGGCCGTGCACGGCACGCAAGGGGCGGCTTCAGCCAGCGTGCGCGAGACCGTGGATCGCTTGACCGAGATGGTCGTGCGGGCCTTGTTGCGCTCGCGCCCAGGCGGCGGCACCTTCCACATCGAGGACGTGCAAGACCAGGTCGAGCTCGGCCTCATGCGCGGGGGTCACCACGAAGTGGCGCGGGCCTACGTGCTGTACCGCGACCGTCGGGCGCAAGAGCGCGCCCGTCAGCAAGTGACCCAGCCCGTGGCGGCTTCCCCCGAACTCCACGTGACCGACCGTGGGCACCGTGTGCCCTTGAATCTGCAAGAGCTTCAGTCACTCATTGAGGCCGCTTGCGCGGGCTTGGGTGACGACGTCAAGGCCGAGCCCATCATGGCCGAGACCCGCCGCAATTTGTACGACGGCGTGCCCATTGACGAGGTGTTCAAGGCCTCGATCTTGGCCGCCCGCACGCTCATCGAAAAAGAGCCGGGCTACACGCGGGCCACTGCGCGCCTGCTCATGCACACCATCGGCCGCGAAATTCTGGGGCCCGATGCCGACCTGTCGAACATGGCAGCGGCCTACGCGGGCTACTTCCCCGCCTTCATCAAGAAGGGGGTGGACGCCGAGTTGCTGGACGATAAGCTGCTGCAGTTTGACCTGGCCCGTTTGGGCGCGGCCATCAAGCCGGAGCGTGACCTGCAATTTGACTACCTGGGTTTGCAGACGCTTTACGACCGCTACTTTTTGCACATTGACGATCAACGCATCGAAATGCCGCAGGCGTTCTTCATGCGTGTGTCCATGGGGTTGGCGCTCAACGAAATCGACCGCGAAGCGCGCGCCATTGAGTTCTATGAAGTCCTGTCGACCTTTGACTTCATGTCGAGCACGCCCACATTGTTCAATTCGGGCACGCGCCGCTCGCAGCTTTCTAGCTGCTACCTCACCACCGTGGCCGACGATTTGGACGGCATTTACGAGGCCTTGAAAGAGAACGCTTTGCTGTCGAAATTTGCCGGCGGCTTGGGCAATGACTGGACTCGCGTGCGGGCTCTGGGCTCTTACATCAAAGGCACCAACGGCAAGAGCCAGGGCGTGGTGCCCTTCTTGAAAGTGGTCAACGACACGGCCGTGGCCGTCAATCAAGGGGGCAAACGCAAGGGCGCGGTGTGTGCCTACCTGGAAACCTGGCACCTCGACATTGAAGAGTTCTTGGAGTTGCGCAAGAACACGGGTGACGACCGTCGTCGCACCCACGACATGAACACCGCCAATTGGATCCCCGACCTCTTCATGCGGCGGGTCATTGAGGGCGGCGACTGGACGTTGTTCTCGCCGTCCACCTGCCCCGATCTGCACGATTTGTTTGGCAAAGAGTTTGAGAAGGCCTACACGGCCTACGAAGCCAAGGCGGATCGCGGTGAGATCAAGCTGTTCAAGCGCATGCCGGCCAAGGACCTGTGGCGCAAGATGCTGACCATGCTCTTTGAAACCGGGCACCCCTGGATCACGTTCAAAGACGCCTGCAATGTGCGCAGCCCACAGAATCATGCGGGCGTGGTGCACTCCAGCAACCTGTGCACCGAGATCACCCTCAACACCAACGATCAAGAAATCGCGGTGTGCAATTTGGGCTCGGTCAATCTGGCGCAGCACCTCAAGGACGGCCAGATCGACCAGGTCAAACTCAAGAAGACCGTGTCGACGGCCATGCGCATGCTCGACAACGTGATCGACATCAACTACTACGCCGTCAAGAAGGCACGCGACTCCAATCTGCGTCACCGGCCGGTGGGTTTGGGCCTGATGGGCTTTCAAGACTGCCTGTACCAGCTGCGCGTGCCCTATGCCAGTGCGCAGGCCGTGGAGTTTGCCGACCGCTCGACCGAGGCGCTGTGTTTCCACGCGTACTGGGCGTCCACCGAGTTGGCGCAAGAGCGTGGCCGCTACTCCAGCTACCGCGGCTCGTTGTGGGACCGTGGCATCCTGCCGCTCGATTCACTCGATCTGTTGACGCAAGAGCGTGGGGGTTTTGTGGAGGTTGACCGCTCCAGCACCATGCCTTGGGACGATTTGCGCCAGCGCATCGCGCAATACGGCATGCGCAATTCCAATTGCGTGGCCATTGCGCCCACCGCCACCATCTCCAACATCATTGGCGTGGACGCGTGCATCGAGCCCTGCTTTGGCAATATCTCGGTCAAGTCCAACCTGTCTGGCGAGTTCACCGTGGTCAACGAGTACCTGGTGCGCGACCTCAAGAGGTTGGGCCTGTGGGACAGCGTCATGGTGTCCGACCTCAAGCACTTTGACGGCTCGTTGCGTCGCATCGACCGCGTCCCCGAGGAGCTCAAGCAGCTGTACGCCACCGCCTTTGAGGTGGAGTCATCGTGGTTGGTGGAGGCGGCCGCGCGTCGCCAGAAGTGGATCGACCAAGCGCAATCGCTCAATATCTATATGGCGGGCGCTTCGGGCAAGAAGCTCGACGAAACCTACAAGCTCGCCTGGTTGCGCGGGCTCAAGACCACGTACTACTTGCGCACCATGGGCGCGACACACGCCGAGAAGTCCACGGTCAACGCTGGATCTCTCAACGCTGTGCCCACGGGGGGTGGCATGAGCGGTGCCATGAGCGGAGGTGCGTCAGCCCTGTCGGCACTCGAGGCCGCTGCTGCCAAAGCGCAAGAGCAAATGGACAGCACGCCTGGCAGTGACATCAAGTTCTGCTCCATCGACAACCCTGATTGCGAAGCGTGTCAGTGAGGTGCGCAGCATCGAGACGATGCATGCGTGCAACATCAGACACGCTCCAATGTCAACAAGTGCTTGGTAGTTTTGCCACAACACTCTCATAATTCAACGTCACGGGACGAATAAGCAATGCTGGCCTGGGAAGACGACTCCCCTCAACCTTCTGTCAAACACATCATCGGTGGTGCAACCCCTGCACCGGTCGAGCCGTTGATGCCCTCTTTGTCCTTGGCGCAAGCGGCTGCGTATGCAGCGCCTGAGTCATCGACATCCAATCGCGCCGACGAGCGTCGCGTCAATGTGGCCGACAAGCGCATCATCAACGGCCAAACCGACGTCAACCAGCTGGTGCCGTTTAAATACAAGTGGGCGTGGGAAAAGTATTTGGCCACTTGCGCCAACCACTGGATGCCGCAAGAGATCAATATGTCGCGCGACATTGCGACATGGAAAGATCCCAACGGTCTCACCGAAGACGAGCGCCGCATCGTCAAGCGCAACCTAGGCTTCTTTGTGACGGCCGATTCGTTGGCTGCCAACAACATCACCTTGGGCACTTACCGCCACATCACGGCGCCCGAGTGCCGGCAGTTCTTGCTGCGCCAAGCGTTTGAAGAGGCCATCCACACCCACGCGTATCAGTACATCGTGGAGTCTTTGGGCTTGGACGAGAGCGAGATCTTCAACGCTTATCACGAGGTGCAGTCCATCCGTGACAAAGACGAGTTCTTGATCCCGTTCATCGACGCGATCATGAACCCGCTGTTCAAGACGGGCACACCCGAAGCCGATCAGACCTTGCTCAAGAGCTTGATCGTCTTTGCCTGCCTGATGGAAGGCCTGTTCTTCTACGTGGGGTTCACGCAGATTCTGGCCCTGGGTCGTCAAAACAAGATGACCGGTGCGGCTGAGCAATATCAATACATCCTGCGCGACGAGTCGATGCACTGCAACTTCGGCATCGACCTCATCAACGCCATCAAACTCGAGAACCCGCATTTGTGGACGCCAGAGTTCCGCGCCGAGATCAAATCGCTGTTCATGAAGGCGGTCGATCTTGAATACCGCTATGCCGAAGACACCATGCCGCGTGGTGTGCTGGGGTTGAACGCATCCATGTTCAAGGGCTATTTGCGCTACATCGCCAACCGGCGAGCCACGCAAATAGGACTGGACGCATTGTTCCCGAACGAAGAGAATCCGTTCCCGTGGATGAGCGAGATGATCGATCTCAAGAAAGAACGCAACTTCTTTGAGACGCGGGTCATTGAATACCAATCCGGTGGCGCTTTGTCCTGGGATTGATGGCTGACATAAAGACTGAAAAGACCTGATGAGTTTTCGAATTGCACGCCGTGATGCACTGCCGCTAGAAGCGGTGCGCCGGCATGCGTCCCCATTCACTGAACTGGAGAAATCACTCCAGACAGTGAATCGCCGCGCTAAAAAACAAAATGGCGCGGTGCTCTTTGCAACTTGATCAAGGAGATTGATATGGCAACTGCGAAGAAGGCTGCGGCCAAGAAGCCCGCCGCTAAGAAGGCTCCGGCCAAGAAGGCTGCGGCCAAGAAGCCGGCTGCGAAGAAGGCTGCGGCCAAGAAGCCCGCCGCCAAGAAGGCTCCGGCCAAGAAGGCTCCGGCCAAGAAGCCGGCAGCCAAGAAGGCTGCAGCCAAGAAGCCGGCTGCTAAGAAGCCTGCTGCCAAGAAGGCTGCGAAGAAGACTGCCAAGAAGCCTGCGGCCAAAAAGCCTGCTGCGAAAAAGGCCGCTAAAAAGCCTGCGAAAAAGGCCGCCAAAAAGCCTGCTGCAAAGGCCCCGGCTGCCCCTGCTGCCCCTGCGGCAAAGACCGCATTGAGCCCGGCTGCGGCTTGGCCCTTCCCCACGGGCAACAAGCCGTAAGGCCTGATGCTCGATCAAAGCCCGGTGATTTCACCGGGCTTTTTTTTGCTCGTCTCTACAGGCCCAAAGCCTGTCGATCGATGACGTGGTTTTGCCCCCCTTGGCAGGCGATCTTGAGGGCGCCCACGCGGTTGGCCAGCTCAACGCTGCGCACCAGCGACCAGCCCTGCTCAATGCCATAGAGCACCGCACCACGGAAGGCGTCTCCGCATCCGGTGGGGTCCACCACTTGGGTGGCACTCACGCCGGGCACGTGGTGTTTTTGCCCTTGAATCCACACATCGCAGCCTTGGCCGCCCAGCGTGACGATGACACCCTGCAGGTGAGACAAGCGGGAGAGCGACTCCAGCGTGAAGCCGGTGCGATCGCACAGCATGCGGCCTTCGTAGTCGTTGACGGCCACCCAGGTGGCGCGCTCGATCATGGCCTTGAGTTCCGGGCCGTCGAACATGGGCAGGCCTTGGCCCGGATCAAAAATGAAGGGGATCTTGGCGTCGGCGAGCTGATGCGCATGGGTCCACATGGCATCGCGCGAATCGGGCGCCACGATGGCAATGGCCAGGTCGTCTCTTTGTGGCACGGCAATCTTGCCGGCCTCTTGCATGGCCCCAGGGTGGAAGGCGCTGATCTGGTTGTTGTCGGTGTCGGTGATGATGATGGCCTGGGCGGTGTATTGGTCGGGCACGGTCATGACGTGACGCGTGTCGACGCCCCAATCGCGAATGCGTGAGAGGTAATTGGCGCCATCAGACCCCAGCGCCGCCAGGATCACCGGGGACCCGCCGAGCAGATGGTGGGTGTAGGCGATATTGCCCGCACAGCCGCCAAATTCGCGTCGCAGCTCGGGGACCAGAAACGACACATTGAGGATGTGCAGCTGATCGGGCAGGATCTGCTGACCGAACCGGCCAGGAAAGGTGGTGATGGTGTCAAAGGCAAGGGAACCGCAAATCAGCGCCGGCATGGTCACTCCGAAAGTTAAACGAATGCGCGGGATGGCGAGCCTGTCATCAGGATCCATCCCTCTTGTTGGTCTTCAACCTTGAGCGAGACCCAAGGTGCGTAGGCGGCCTTGAGTTCATCGGCTTGACGCTCGAGAATGCCCGCCAAGACCAGTTGCCCCGAGGGCGCCACATGCGCACACAGCAAAGGCGCCAACACCTTCAGCGGCGTGGCCAAGATGTTGGCGAGCACCAAGGGGTAGGTGCCACGGGCCATGTCTGGCAGACCGGCATTCAGCCTCACACCATTGGCGCGGGCGTTGTGCTCGGTGGACTCCACGGCCGCGGGGTCGATGTCTACGGCGTCGATCTGTGTGCAGCCGTACAAGCCTGTGGCGATGGCCAAGATGCCCGACCCGCATCCGTAGTCCAGCACCCGTGGCCAAGGATCGTTGGCGCGGGCATGCCGCGAAATCCAGCGCAAACACATGCGGGTGGTTGGGTGGGTGCCTGTGCCAAAGGCCAGCCCGGGATCCAGTCGCATCACCCGCCGCGCGGCCGCCGGGGGTTCGTGCCAGGTGGGCACGATCCAAAAATCGGCGGCAATTTCGACCGGCGCGAATTGCGACTGGGTCAGCCGCACCCAATCTTCGTCGGGCACGGTTTGCATGGCCATGAGATGCAGGCGATCGGCGGCCCAAGACTGAGCCAGGAGCAAGGTGGCCGCATGGGTGGCCGCTGCTTCTGTGTCGAACAGCGCATGCAGTGTGGAGCGATTCCAGCCCTCGCGCGGTGCGGGCATGCCGGGCTCTCCAAAGAGGGCCTGCTCTTGCGGCCCATCGGCATCGGCATCTTCCACCGAGACCGACAGGGCATCGAGCTCGTCGATGAGCGCGTCGCTGACGACTTCGACGAGGTCCTCGGGGGCGCGCAAGACGAGCTCGATCATGGGCAGGGGTGCTGAAGGGGGGGGCAGCGAATGACGCTTTTGCGACCGGCGAGCGAGTGGCTAGCGCTTGTGCTGGACGAGCCAGCCCTCGAGGTAGTGGATGTTGGTGCCGCCTTCCATGAAGTGGGCGTCGACCATCAATTCGCGGTGCAAGGGGATGTTGGTTTGTATGCCTTCCACCACGGTCTCTGACAAAGCGCTGCTCATGCGAGCCAGGGCCTGGGCGCGGGTGTCGGCATGCACGATGACTTTGCCGATCATGGAGTCGTAATTGGGGGGCACGGTGTAGTTGGTGTAGACGTGGGAGTCCACTCGAACGCCGGGTCCGCCCGGGGGGTGCCACATGGAGATGCGACCTGGCGAAGGCACAAAGGTGTAAGGGTGCTCGGCATTGATGCGGCACTCAATGGCGTGGCCTTTGAGCTGCACATTGCGCTGAGCGATGGGCAGCTTCTCACCGGCCGCCACCCGAATTTGCATTTGGACAATGTCAATGCCGGTGACGAGTTCCGTGACCGGATGCTCGACTTGCACGCGCGTGTTCATCTCAATGAAATAGAACTCACCGTTTTCAAACAGAAATTCGAAGGTGCCAGCCCCGCGGTAGCCGATCTTTTTGCAGGCCGCCGCACAACGGTCGCCCACTTTCTCGATCAATCGACGTGCGATGCCAGGCGCCGGTGCCTCTTCGATGATTTTTTGGTGGCGCCGTTGCATGGAGCAGTCTCTCTCCCCCAACCACACGGCGTTCTTGTGGGTGTCGGCCAGCACTTGGATTTCTATGTGCCGGGGGTTCTCGAGGAACTTCTCCATGTAAACGGCAGGATTGCCAAACGCGGCACCGGCCTCGGCACGGGTGGTTTGCACCGCGGCCAGCAAAGCCGCTTCGGTGTGCACGATGCGCATGCCGCGCCCGCCGCCGCCGCCCGCGGCTTTGATGATGACGGGGTAACCAATGCCTCGGGCAATGCGGACGATTTCTTTGGGGTTGTCCGGCAGCGCCCCTTCGGAGCCGGGGACGCAGGGCACGCCGGCCTTGATCATGGCTTGCTTGGCCGACACCTTGTCACCCATCATGCGGATGGACTCGGGCGTGGGGCCAATAAAGACAAAGCCGCTCTTTTCAACCCGCTCGGCAAAGTCGGCGTTTTCGCTTAAGAAACCATAGCCGGGGTGGATGGCCTCGGCATCGGTGACCTCGGCGGCGGCGATGATGGCCGGCATGCTGAGGTAGCTCTGGGACGAAGGCGCCGGACCGATGCACACCGCTTCGTCGGCCAGTTTGACGTACTTGGCCTCTCGGTCGGCCTGCGAGTACACGATGACCGAGCGAATACCCATCTCGCGACAGGCGCGCTGAATGCGCAGGGCGATTTCGCCACGGTTGGCGATGAGAATTTTCTTGAACATTGTGTCAGTGCATCACTCGACGATGAACAGCGGCTGGCCGAATTCCACGGCCTGACCGTTCTCGCACAAGACCTTGACGATGGTGCCGGTCACGTCGGACTCGATCTCGTTCATGATCTTCATGGCTTCGATGATGCACACCGCCTTGCCTTCTTTGACGGCCTGGCCGACATCGGCAAAAGGCTTGGCCCCCGGGCTGGCGGCGCGGTAGAAGGTGCCCACCATGGGCGACTTGATGACCAGGCCTTCGGGCTCGGCAGCCGCTTCAGGCATCGCGGGCGATGCGGCCACGGGTGCCG
>RFSP01000062.1 GCA_009923895.1 Betaproteobacteria bacterium
GCAAGTGGGCCGTCCTGCAGGAAGGGGCCATCACGGGTTTTCGAAGCTATATGACGGGTGAGGTGTACGCGCTGTTGCGTCAACACTCCATCCTGGCTCGATTGATGCCGAGTACCCAGGAGGAGGCATGGGTCGAGGGGGCCTTTGTCCAAGGCGTTCGCACGTCCAAAGAAGGGCCGCTCATGTCCACGCTGTTTTCAGCGCGGACCTTGGGATTGGTGGACCGCCTGCCCTCTGAGGCCCTGCCCAGCTACTTGTCAGGTCTATTGATCGGTCATGAAATGAATGCCCAGGTCACCGCCGAGGCCGACATGCAAACTGACTTGAAAGGCCCCCTCATTCTGGTGGGGTCACCGGAGCTGACATTGCGATATCGGATTGCAGCCGAAGATCTGGGCGTGCAGGTCGTTGAGCCTGCAGGCCATGCGGCTGCGACCGGGCTTTGGCGGCTCGCGCAAACCCTCACGTCAACTGGACGAGTGCGCTGATCATGCAAGAATTTTCAAAACTCTCTGCTCTTGAATGCTGGCATCAGGCCTTGCGCCAAATGCCCCTCATCGCCATTTTGCGTGGCATCACCCCCCATGAATGCCTGGCAGTCGGGTCAGGACTGATCGAGGCCGGGTTTGTCTTGTTGGAAGTACCCCTCAATTCCCCTAAGCCTCTGGACAGCATCGCCCAACTGGCACCACTGGGTCATCAGACCTTGGTGGGTGCAGGCACGGTCCTCGATGCCAAGCAAGTGCGAGACGTACATGCAGCGGGCGGGCGACTCATTGTGTGCCCGCACTTCAACCCGACGGTGGTGCGCACGGCCGTCGATCTGGGCATGGTGGTGGTACCCGGGGTGATGACGCCGACCGAGGCCTTTGCTGCGTTGGAGGCGGGGGCGCAAGGCCTGAAACTCTTTCCCGCTGAAGTGATTCGTCCGGCAGGACTGCGCGCCATGCGGGCGGTCTTGTCCGACTCGGTCCCCGTCTTTCCCGTGGGGGGCATCGACGTGGATCAGATGGCGGCATGGCGAGAAGCCGGTGCGAGCGGCTTTGGCATTGGCTCTTCGTTGTACAAGCCGGGCCGCTCGCCGGCGCAGGTGGCCAGTCAAGCGCAAGCCTTTGTGGCGGCTTGGCGGCAGGCGTGATGCCCGCCTACTTCTCAGACTTTCCGTGCATGACCATGATCGTTTGCTGCATGAGGGCGCAAAGGGTCTCTTGACCCTGCTTGATGGCGAACACTTCAGCGTTGGTGACGATCAAGGTGCGCCCGGCACGCACCACCCGGCCTCGAGCCACCAGCTTGTCGCCATCG
Source organism: Betaproteobacteria bacterium (assembly GCA_009923895.1). GTDB lineage: Bacteria > Pseudomonadota > Gammaproteobacteria > Burkholderiales > Burkholderiaceae_C > Rubrivivax. Next base: position 1,306 of record RFSP01000062.1, read on the forward strand.
GCCGGTGACATCAGGTTCATCTTGTATTCCACGGTCAAAACCGAGGCGTTTGCCGGGACCACCGTCATCGCCGCATAGCCAGCGGCCGAATCGGCGATCATGCCCACGACACCACCGTGAACAAAGCCATGCTGCTGCTCGATACCATCCCAATGGGGTACATGAATCTCTGTATGGCCGTGCTCGATGGACTCCATGGAAGCACGGATGAGCTGCATGGCGCTTTGACGCTTGAAGCTGTCAAGCACGCGGGCCTTGAATTCCGGTTCGGTGGTGGAGGTCATGGCCAGAGGGTCTGCAGGCTTAAATTGGTGGAGACGAGGAGGATCGAACTCCCGACCTTCGCATTGCGAACGCGACGCTCTCCCAGCTGAGCTACGTCCCCACTGACGGTCGCAATTTTAGCAGCGCCACAAGTCGGGAAGCGGTATTTCAGTGTCCCGCGGCGAGTCCGGTGTTTCGCCTGGGGTCGTTGGCCCCATAAAACCGGTGCTTGCCAACGGGCGCAGCACCCAGTGCGGGCGCTCCCACCAAGATGGCGGCCAGGTGGCTCCCAGGAGGGGGCCCTCCAAACTGGTGTCCCATGCCCTCCAAGATCTTTTGGGTGTCTGGGCTCAAGGCAAACCGCTCCAGGTTGGTGGTCTGTGGCAGCCACTGCTGATGAAAGCGCGGTGCGTCTACGGCCTCTTGAATGTTCATGCCGTAGTCGATCACGTTCAAGATGGCGTGGATGACCGACGTGATGATGCGACTGCCCCCCGGTGTACCCACCACCATGACCGGCTTGCCATCGCGCGTGACGATGGTGGGGCTCATGGAGCTCAAAGGGCGCTTGCCGGGCTCGATCTTGTTGGCTTCGCCCTGCACCAAGCCAAAGAGGTTGGGCACCCCCGCCTTGACAGTGAAGTCGTCCATCTCATTGTTGAGCAGCACACCAGTGCCCGCAGCGGTGAGTCGCGCACCAAACCATTCGTTGAGGGTGTAGGTCACGCTCACGGCATTGCCCTGCGCATCCACGATGGAGTAGTGGGTGGTGTTGTGGCCCTCGTGGGGGGGCGAGCCCGGGACGATGTCCTTGGACACGCCCGCCCGGTCTGGGCGGATGGCTGCGCGCAACCGGGCCGCATAGGCTTTGTCCAGCAGGCGGTCCAGAGGGTTGTTGACAAAATCAGGGTCACCCAAGTAGGTGTTGCGATCCATGTAGGCGTGGCGCATGGCTTCGATCTGCACATGCACTGCTTGAGCCGAACGGTAGCCCCATTCTTTGAGCGGGTAGCCCTCGAGCACGTTCAACACCTCGCACACGATGGTGCCACCCGAACTCGGAGGTGGTGCTGAAATGACACGGTAGCCTCGGTAGTCACATTCCACCGGTTTGAATTCTCGGGTGCGGTATTGATCCAAGTCGGCCTGAGTGATCAGGCCTTTGCCCCGCTCGTTGCCTGCTTGATTGGAGGCGATCAGGGCTGCTGCCACGGGGCCTTGGTAAAAGCCTTGGGTTCCCTGGACGCTGATGCGCCGCAATGTTTGTGCCAAATCACGTTGGATGAGTTTGTCGCCCGCATCAAAAGGCTGGCCATTCTTGAGGAAGATGGCAGCCGAAGCCGGGTCCCTGCGCAGATCGTCGGTGGCGGTACGCAGCAGGTCGACGTCGCCCGTTTGCAGGACAAAGCCTTGTTCGGCCAGCGCGATGGCGGGTGCGATCAACTCGGCTCTGGGCCGTGTGCCGTATTGGAGCAGGGCCCGTTCCAGGCCATCGACCGTGCCCGGAACCGCCACAGCCAAATGGCTTTTGGTGCTCAACCCAGGAATGACCTGGCCCTTGTCATCCAAATACATGTGAGGTGTGGCTGCCAGGGGCGCCTTCTCGCGAAAATCCAAGAAGGTTTTGCGACCATCGGCCAAATGAAGGGTCATGAAGCCGCCGCCGCCCAAGTTGCCCGCGGCGGGGTATACGACGGCCAGGGCGTAGCCCACGGCCACGGCCGCATCCACCGCATTGCCGCCGTTTTTCAACACCTCCACGCCGATGCGTGTGGCCAAGTGGTGCGCCGTGACCACCATGCCATTTTCTGCGCCCACGGGGGCGACGGATGCTGCATGGCTGGGCGGCGCAAAGTGACAGGTCAGGACAAGCGCCCATGCCCAGCGGGCAGCCCAAGCGCGGTTCATAGTTTCAACTCCAAACGGGCTCGCCAATTGACGTAAGTGGGCGACAAGGTGGATGAAAAATTCCGGATGCCCAGGGCGTCCAGCGTGTTGGTGCTGTGGTAGTCCCGGGCGGTGAGGTTGCTGGCCATGAGTCGGAGTGCGGCCGATGGGCTCAGCGTCCACAAGGCATAGGCGTCTACCACCCGTTTGTGGCTCACCGTCACGGCTTGTTCTTCTGACAAGCGGGTTCGGTAGCTGGGTACCGCGTTGAAGTTGCCACCCAGGGTCAGTGGCAGACTGCGAAGTCGATAGTCGAATCCCAAATTACCTGTGGCATGGGGTTGGCTGTCCAGACGATTGTCTGGCCCAGGCACATTGTCTACGCGAGACCCATAAAAGCTGGCATTGCTGCGAATCTCCAGCGGCCACGCGCCTGGCAAGGCCTGGTCCAGTCGAAACTTGGCCTCCAGCTCCAGGCCCTGCGTGCGGGCGTCGCCAATATTTTGTTGGCGGGCCACCCAGCGGGGCACTGGGGCCCAAGACACCGTCTCCAATCCCACCACCCGACGCATCAGGTGTTGCACGCGTCGGGCAAACAAGTTGGCGCTGAGGATGCCTCCGCCTTCCAGATAGCGCTCAAAGGCCAGGTCGATGCCACGGGCCAATTCTGGCAACAGCAAGGGGTTGCCGGCCGAGTCGGGCGACGTGGGTGTGTTGGGTCCAGGTGCGGGGTCTCGTTGATTGAGGCTGGGTCTGGCAATCAGGACCCCCAGGGGGGGAGAGCGGTAGCTGCGCGTCAGGCTCAAGCGCACTTGGTCTCGTTTGCCCAACCCTCCCATCGGCCATCCGGGCTGCACGGGATGGACCGTCCCTCCATCGGGCCTCCACAACAAATGCACCAAGGGCGTCCAGACGCTGCTGCGGTTTTCTGGCGTGAGTCCGTTGGCGGCTTCGCCGCGTGTGGAAATGCTTTCCCAACGCAGGCCGGCGTGGAAGGCCCAGTGCCGGTTGGGAGACCACTCATCTTGCGTGTAGGCCGCCAAACGCGTGCTGGCCGCTTGAAGGTTGTCGCCAAATTCGGTCAACAAAGGCAGGCCGTTTTGCAAGGTGGTGCGGGTTTCTTCACGCCGCAATGCTTCGGCTTCCAGACCAGTGACCCAGCTGTGTTCGCTGCCGCCTTCGGGCGCTTGGCCCAGCAGGGTCGACCACTTGAGTGTCAGATTGCCTGAGCGGTCATGCACTTCATTGCGGTCATCCACACGGCGCAGCGCGCCGAGCTGTACGTCCCGAAATTCCTCACGGTGGCTTTGGCTCTGGCTCTCGTAGAGCCCGACTCCACCATGGGCTTCCAGCCGGGACAGGCCCATGCGCTGGCGCCATTGAAAATTTACCCGCTGCGAAGAAGAGCGGCTCGATGACTCGACGAAGCCACTGTTGTAATCGTCGCTGCTGTCGGTGCGCGTGTCTTGCACGCGCTGACTGAGATCGAACGACCGGCGGCTGCGTCCCTCGTTATAGAACAGCGTGGGCATGAGGGTGAACAGGTCGCCAGGCCCACCCAGGCGCCACTGCAAACGCGAAGTCAGATGCAAGCTGTTGCGGTTCTCTTCGGTACGAGAGGTGCCGGTGGCGTCTTGGACCGTGGCCCCGGTTGCGAGGGTGGTGGCCAAGGTGTCCGTGCGAGAGCTGGACAGCCTGGGCGTGTGAGACAGCGAGCCCGACAGGTTGTAGATGAAGGTGTCGATCGTGTCATTGCGTGTCCAAGACACCGATGGCGCATTCAAACCGTTTTCGTGGCCAAGCGACAGTCGAAGGTCATGGATCTTCTTGGTGAATCCCTCGCGCGTGACGATGTTGATGGTCCCTGCAATGGCGCGAGCGCCCGTTTCTGCGGTGGGGGCTCGCAAAATCTCAATGCGTTCGATTTGATCGGGCGTGAGAGATTCCAGCGAAAACCCTGGAGGAATGCGCTGCCCGTCGATGAGCAACTGCGTGTAGCCACTGCCCAAGCCGCGCAACCGGGGCGCGCCGCCTCGGCCGGGTGCGCCGGGTGTGGTGACACCCGGCAAGCGCTTGAGCACTTCGCCCACCGTGGCGTCCCCAAACTTCTCGATCTCTTCTCGGCCGATCACGATCTTGGCGGCCGTGGATTGGCGGCGCTCTTCCATGTCGGCGTTTCGACCACCCGTGATCTCGACGCGTTGGGCATTGTTGGGGGCCCTGTCTCGGGGAGCATCGGTCGCAGGTTCCTTGCCGTTATTCGACGGCGCTTCAGTTTCTGAGGTGGGAATGGGTGTCGGCGCGGGCGGTGTGGGCTGCGCGCCGCAGACCGTCCAAGCGCCGAGCCATGCCGCCAAGCCCCAAAGCAATCGAAGATCAGACATAAGCGTGAGAGACTACCATCCTATGGAGTTCGTACACATCGCAGCGGCCCTTTTCAGCGCCCTCTTGCATGCCAGCTGGAACGCCGCCGTCAAGCGAAGTGCGAGTCCCACCGATGCCATGACCGCCCAGATGGTGGTGGCGGCCTGTGTGATGTTGCCCGTCCTGGTTTGGACCGGGATGCCAGCGATTGAAAGCTGGAAGTGGATCGTGTTGTCCACGCTGGTCAATATGTACACCGTCAAAGCCCTGTTGCGAGCTTATGAACTGGCGGGCTTCGGCGTGGTGTACCCCACGGGGCGTGCGGTGTCGGTGATGATGGTGGTGCCCTTGTCCACTTGGCTGGCCGGGGACCGCATTGCGGCTCCGGTGTTGCTGGGCATTGGACTCATCGTGGCCGCCCTGGTGTTGGTGGCTGTCAGCTCCCAACGTGACAAAGATTTCAGTCCCCGGGCCATAGGCTGGACATTGTTGGCCGGTACCGGAATTGCCATCTACGTTTTGGCGGACGCCAGGGGCGTTCGAGTCTCGGGTTCGGCCTTGGCCTACTGCGCGTTGGTGTCCATCAGCAATGGCGTGGCCATGGCCTGGCGCCAACGACAGCGGGGCGCACCCTGGCATACCGTGACCACCACGGCCCGGGTGAGTGTGCCGGCGGGTGTGGCTTCTGCTTTGTCTTACCTGTTGATATTGTGGGTGTGGAGTCAGGCCCCCATCGCACCCTCGGCAGCCCTGCGCGACACCAGCGCCGTGTTCGCGATTTTGATTTCGGTCGTTTGGCTCAAAGAGAAATTTGATAGGTGGCGCTTGGCGGCCGTCTTGCTGGCGGCGGTGGCCGTGCCCATCATGCGCCTGGCCTAGCCGGCACGCGCCAACCCCAGGCACAACAAAAAGCTGACAACCTATACTGCTTCGATTTCCCCTTGCGAGACTCTCTCATGAAGCTGGCCTTTCGTTTGTGCTTTTTCTGTTGCTTGAGCCTCTTGGCGGCCTTGGGACTTCCGGGGATCGCAGCAGCGCAGGCTTGGCCGGCCAAGCCCATCCGTTTTGTGGTGCCCTTTGCTCCCGGCGGCGCCAACGATTTGCTCGCACGCGCGGCCGCTGAGGGGGCGTCTGCCCAATTGGGACAGTCCATCGTGATTGAGAACAAACCCGGTGCGGGGGGGACTCTGGGGGCAGACGTGGTCGCCAAGTCCGCACCAGACGGCTACACCTTTCTCATCAGCGCAGCGGGCGTCATCTCCAACAGCATGATCAAGAAGAACATGCCCTTCAAGGACGCCGATCTCACACCGGTGGTCATGATCGGACTCGCTCCTTCGATTGTGGTGGTGCCCGCCGATTCCAAGTTCAACAACCTGCGCGAATTTGTTGAGGCCTCCAAGCAAGGTCAAGGCTTTTTCTTTGCTACCGCGGGCACAGGCAGCACGCCCCATTTTGTGGCCGAGTTGCTCAATACCAAATACGGCGCCAAGATCATCCCGGTGCCTTACAAGAGCGGATCTGAAGGCACTTCAGCGGTCATCAGTGGCCAGGTGCAAGGAACTTCGGAGGCCAGCATTGTGGCCCTGCCACACCTCAAACAGGGTGGCAAGTTCAAGCCTTTGGCCACCACCTGGATTCAGCGCATCTCGGCGTACCCCGAGTTGTCCACGGCCATGGAGCAGGGCTTTACCGAGCTGCAGATTGCCCACTGGGCGGGCATTCATGCCCCCACGGGCGTGCCGCCAGCCATCATGGATAAATTGGCCGCTGCCGTGGATGCGGGGCTGAAGATGCCCACCATCGTCAACCGGCTCAAGCCCATGGGCATTGAGCCTGTGGGGGGCACGCGGGCCAGCTTCAATGAGTTCGTGACCGCTGAGCGCGCGCGTTTGGGCGGCGTGGTGCGCGCCTCTGGCATGAAAGAAGACTAACGCGCCCGAGTTTGCGGCTGCCACTTCAAGGCAGTCAGGGTGATGTCGTCCGATTGAGCAGCTCCCGCCGCGTGGCGAGTCACGTCATGCAGGAGCGACTCCAAGACCTCCTGCGGTGGCAATGACCCCACCCGTGCCAGCACGGCGTCAAGACGGTGTTCGCCATATGCCTCATTGGATGGATCAAAGGCTTCCGTGACCCCATCTGTGTACAACAGCAAGAGCTCACCGGGCTCCAGATTCAGTCGGTGCGTGGTGTAGTGGGTCCCCGGCAAGATGCCCAAGGCGATATCGGCCATGCCCGAGCTTTCTTCCTGGTGAACGAGGGCCTGCACCTGTTGGCCCAAGACCCGACGCGGCGGGTTGTGGCCTGCGTTGGCGTAAGCCAGCTCACCGGTCTGAGGGTCCAACACGGCGTAGAACACGGTCACGAACATGTCCAGCGGGTTTCGCTCGCAAATCAAATCATTCACTCGCCGCAGACATTCACCCGGATCCGCAATCGTTGGGGCAAGTTCCGACAACGTGGTGCGGGTCACGGCCATGAAAAACGCCGCTGCCACTCCCTTGCCTGATACGTCGGCCATCACCAATCCCACCCGACCTTGCGGTAGCGAGATGAAATCATAGAAGTCGCCGCCCATCTGCAAGGCAGGAATGATCCTGGCTGCGCCCTGGCAAGCGGGCAGGTCTGGAAACCTGGACGGCAGCGAGCCCAATTGCAGACGTTGCCCAAGCGCCAGTTCTTGATCGATCTTGGCCTGTGCCTCCTCCAGGGCGCTGTTCTTGGATTTGAGTTCTTGCGTTCGCTCTTTGACCAAGGTCTCCAAGACCTTTTCTCGATCTCGCACGTCCACCGCCATGGTCTCGAGTACCGAAGCCAGTTGTCCCACTTCATCGGTTTGCTGTTGCGCCCGGTGCAAGCGGTTGAGCTGGCTGAAGTCCCCCCGTCCGACTTCTTCGGCCGTTTGGGTCACCGCCAAGATCGGAGCTGTCAACCGGCGCGTGAGGCGAAGCGCCAAAGCGGTACCCAAGGCCGATACCAACAACCCAATGCTCAACGAGATCACCAGCACACGTGTCAGGGCCGCGTCGAAGGCTTCTCTTGACATCGAGGCGGCCAGCACGCCCAGAACCTCACCTCGCGCACCGCTGACTCGCTGGTAGACCTCGATGCCCGTCGATTCCACTCTCTGGACCACTTGGCCGCTGTCTAGCGCCTGCTGCATCAAGGCGCTGCGTGCTTGGAGTTCTGTTTTGGGGTCACTCCAGCCTGAACCCTTGTAGGCCAGTGTAGCCAGTGCAGG
>RFSP01000063.1 GCA_009923895.1 Betaproteobacteria bacterium
TTCGACCGATCGGTCGAATAATTAGATCACTGGCGTTTTTTTAGGAGACCCCATGTCCGATGCCACTGAAGCGCGCGCCGCAGATGCGCCTGTATTGAAGACGGCCCACGGTGACATCACCGTGCTCACATTGAATCGGCCCGCCTCGCTGAACAGCTTCACGGGGGCCATGCATCAGCGCCTCCTGGCCGATTTGAACGATGCCGCTGCCAACCCCCAAGTGCGTGCAGTGGTGATCACGGGATCCGGACGGGGCTTTTGTGCCGGCCAGGACTTGAGCGATCCGGACATGGCCGCCGCCGACGGGGGGGCGCCAGACGTCGGCGCGGTGGTAGAGCGGCACTACAAACCGCTGGCGATGCGTGTGCGCTCCATGCCCGTGCCGGTGATTGCCGCTGTCAACGGCGTGGCCGCCGGTGCCGGGGCCAACCTGGCTCTTTGTTGTGACTTTGTGTTGGCCGCCCGTGGAGCGAGCTTCATTCAGGCGTTCAGCAAGATCGGTCTGGTGCCCGATTGCGGGGGCACTTGGCTCTTGCCGCGCTTGGTGGGTCGAGCCCGGGCCCTGGGGCTCGCCATGACGGGCGACAAGTTGCCGGCAGAAGAAGCCGAGCGCATGGGGTTGATTTGGCGGTGCGTGGACGACGCCGCGCTGATGGACCGAGCGCTGGAATTGGCCCAAAAGCTGTGCGCCATGCCCAGCCATGCGCTGGCGCAGACACGCGCGGCCCTGGACGCCGCCTTGGTGATGGATTTTGGTGAGGCATTGAGCGAAGAAGCTCGCCTGCAAGGCCAATTGGGCCGGAAGCACGACTTTGCCGAAGGGGTGGCGGCTTTTTTGGCCAAGCGCGCGCCCAGTTTCAAGGACCGTTGATCATGACCACCGACCCCTCTGGCAGCTGGAGCTCACAGCAAGTGGCGCAGGCCACGCGCGACGCCATGTGGGCCAATGACCGAGCCTCCAAAAGCATGGGCATGGAAGTGGTGGCCGTCTCACAAGGTGGCGCCACGATGCGCATGACCGTGCGCGAAGACATGCTCAACGGCCACGACATTTGCCATGGAGGCTTCATCACCACCTTGGCCGACAGCGCCTTTGCCTTTGCTTGCAATGCCTATAACGAGCTCACCGTGGCCTCGGGCTTTGATGTGAACCTGTTTGCCTCTGCGCGACTGGGTGATGTCTTGACCGCCACGGCCGTGGAGGTGAGCAAGGCAGGTCGCACGGGGGTGTATGACATCACCGTGACCAATCAAGAGGGCGTGGCTTTGGCTGCCTTCAGGGGCCGGTCTTACACCATGAAAGGCAAAGCCCTGATCGAAGGTTTGCCCATGGGCAAGATGAGCAATAAGCCCTGATCACAAGATCGATTCAGGACACAAGATCCAAGACTCACAGGAGACCCCCATGCCCGTGAAACAGCCCGCCCCCGCAGACCTCGAGCCCATTGAGCGCGCCAGCCGAGACGAAATCTCGGCCCTGCAGGTGCAGCGCTTGAGGTGGTCGCTGCAACACGCTTACGACCACGTGCCCCACTACCGCAAAGCCTTTGACGACAAGGGAGTCCACCCCTCAGACCTGAAGACCTTGTCTGATCTGGCCAAGTTCCCTTTCACCACCAAAAGCGACTTGCGCGCCAACTACCCGTTTGGCATGTTTGCGGTGCCGCGTTCGCAGGTGGTGCGGGTGCATGCCTCATCGGGAACCACCGGCAAACCCACGGTGGTGGGCTACACCCGCGGCGATATCGAACGTTGGGCCGATTTGGGCGCGCGCAGCATCCGTGCCGCCGGAGGCCGACCGGGCGATATGGTGCATGTGGCCTATGGGTATGGACTTTTCACTGGCGGCCTGGGCGCGCACTATGCCGCCGAGCGCTTGGGCTGCACGGTGATTCCCATGAGTGGGGGTCAGACCGAAAAACAAGTGCAGCTGATTGAAGACTTCAAGCCCGACATCATCATGGTCACGCCCAGCTACATGCAGGTGATCATTGATGAGTTTCGGCGTCAAGGCAAAGACCCCCGATCCATGTCACTGAGTGTGGGCATCTTTGGCGCAGAACCCTGGACCGAGGAAATGCGCCGCGAGATTGAAAATGCCGCGGGCATCGACGCCGTGGACATTTATGGTTTGAGCGAAGTCATGGGCCCCGGTGTGGCCAATGAATGTGTGGAGTCCAAAGACGGTCCTGTGATCTGGGAGGACCATTTCTATCCTGAGATCATCGATCCGCAAACGGGCGAGGTCTTGCCCGATGGCAGTGAAGGCGAGTTGGTGTTCACCACCCTGACCAAAGAGGCCTTGCCCGTCATTCGGTATCGCACCCGCGATTTGACCCGGCTCCTGCCCCCCACCTCGCGCAGCATGCGGCGCATTGGCAAGATCGTGGGCCGCAGTGACGACATGCTCATCATCCGTGGCGTGAACATGTTCCCCACCCAGGTGGAAGAGATTGTGTTGCAGCAGGGGCAACTCACTGGGCACTACCAGCTGGTGGTGACGCGAGAAGACCACCTGGACCGCGTGCAGGTGCGCTGCGAGATTCAGCCCGCCCATGCCGATGCTGACCGCGCGGCCATCGCCCAGGAGTTGCAACACCGCATCAAAACCCTGATTGGCGTCAGCACTACGGTGGAGGTGGGCGACCCCGATTCCATCGAGCGCTCGCTGGGCAAAGCCCGCCGCGTCATTGATCAACGACCCAAGTGAAATTCAGGAGAACCTGCGATGTACACCCAAGCCATGGACGTGGGCCCAAAGGAAGAGCGCAAGGCCTTGCGCTCGGCCGAGGAAGCGCAGCTGGAACAGCGTTTTGATGAACGCATCGATGCCGGTGGGTTGATCGAAGCCAAAGACTGGATGCCCGATCACTACCGCAAGACCTTGGTGCGCCAGATCAGCCAGCACGCACATTCTGAAATCGTGGGCATGCTGCCAGAGGGCAACTGGGTCACCCGCGCGCCCACCCTCAAACGCAAAACCATCTTGCTGGCCAAGATTCAAGACGAAGCCGGGCACGGCTTGTACCTGTACTCGGCCGCTGAAACGCTGGGCGTGAGCCGCGACGAGCTGCTGGCTGCTTTGCACAGCGGCAAGGCCAAGTACAGCTCGATCTTCAACTATCCCACCCTCACTTGGGCCGATGTGGGCGTGATTGGCTGGTTGGTGGATGGCGCGGCCATCATGAACCAAGTGCCTCTGACGCGATGCTCGTATGCCCCCTATGCACGAGCCATGGTGCGCATCTGCCGAGAAGAGAGTTTTCACCAGCGTCAGGGCTTTGACGCACTGAACGTGATGATGCGAGAAGGCACACCGGCCCAGCGCGACATGGTGCAAGACGCCGTCAACCGTTGGTGGTGGCCGAGTTTGATGATGTTTGGCCCGCCCGACGCCGAGAGCGTGCACGGCACGCAAAGCACCCGCTGGGGCATCAAGCGCATCAGCAACGATGACCTGCGGCAAAAGTTCATTGATGCCACCGCGCAGCAGGCCGATGTGCTCGGCGTGTCGCTCCCGGATCCTTTGCTCAAGTGGAATGAGGCGCGGGGTCACTACGACTTTGGGCCCATCGATTGGGCTGAGTTTTGGCGCGTGGTGGGCGGCCATGGCGCCTGCAATCAAGAACGTCTGGCTGCCCGGGTCAAAGCCTGGGATGACGGGGCTTGGGTGCGCGAAGCGGCACTGGCCCACGCACGTAAACAACACACCAAGGAGCAAGCGGCATGAACACCCCCACTGCAAAAAACGAATGGCCTCTTTGGGAAGTGTTCGTCCGGCCGAAAGCGGGCCTGGAACACAAGCATTGCGGCAGCCTGCATGCCCCGGACGCCAAGATGGCCCTGCAGATGGCACGCGAGGTGTATGCGCGCCGGCAAGAAGGCACCAGCATCTGGGTGTTGCCGTCCAGCCAGATCACGGCCTCAGACCCGGGTGACAAAGACATGTACTTCGACCCCATGGAAGACAAGGTCTACCGCCACCCCACGTTCTACGAGCTTCCGCAAGCCGTGGACCACATGTGAACGGAAGGACGAGACCATGAACTCGATTGCCGTCAGTGCCAGCCCGCACGTGCGCTACGTGCTGCGCTTGGCTGACACTTGTCTTATCCATGCTCAGCGTTTGTCCGAGTGGTGTGGCCATGCGCCCGTGCTCGAAGAAGACATTGCGATGACCAACCTGTCTTTGGACTTGATGGGTCAAGCGCGAGCGTTGTTGAGCCATGCGGGATCGCTCGACGGCCAACGCTGGGACGAGGACCAGCTGGCTTTCTTGCGCGATGAAAGGCACTACTTCAACCTGACCTTGGCTGAGCAGCCCATGCGGCGCAGCAGTGCGCATTCGCCCGGAGGAGATTTTGCGGACGCTGTGGTGCGCAATCTGATTCTGGCGGTGTGGTTTCGATTGCACTGGCAGGCCTTGGCAGCGTCAAGCGATGCGGAGTTGGCGGCCATTGCCGGCAAGGCGCTTAAAGAATCCCGGTACCACGAAGAGCATGCGGCGCAGTGGGTGATTCGCTTGGGCGACGGCACCGAGGTGTCTCACGCCAAGACGCAGGCGGCTTTGGATCGTGCCTGGGCTTACACCGCCGAGATGTTTGTGGATGATGACACCGATGCCTATGCACAGGCACAAGGCTTGGGGCCCTTGCGCAGCAGCCTGCGCGAAGCCTGGCAGTCCAGTGTGCAGGCGGTGTTGGACGAGGCGACTTTGAGTGTGCCGCCCGCCAGTTCCTTTCTGAGCACTGGCAGCCGAGGCACCCACAGCGAGCACATGGGATTCATCTTGGCCGAAATGCAGTACCTGCAGCGCGCCTACCCCGGTGGCCGTTGGTGAGATGACAGCCCATGAGCGTCGCTGATCTTCACGACCGCGAGCAAGCCGCCTGGCGGGTGCTGGATGACGTGCTGGACCCCGAAGTGCCGGTGCTGTCCGTGCGCGATCTGGGCATCGTGCGGGCTGTGGAGTCTCTGGAAGAGGGCATGCGCGTGGTGCTCACGCCCACCTATTCCGGCTGTCCTGCCACCGAGGTCATTTGCGACAGCGTGCGACAGGCGCTGGAAGGTGCTGGGTTTGGGCCGGTCACCGTCTCCTTGCAACGTGCACCCGCTTGGACCACCGAATGGATGAGCGACGAGGGTCGCCGCAAATTGCGAGAGTACGGCATCGCTCCACCCGGTGCGGTCCAACCGCCGGGGCCAACGCCTATGACGTTTTTTCCAAGACGCCCCCTGGCGGCTGCCCCCGAGGTCCTGAACTGCCCGCGCTGTGGCAGCGCTCACACCGAGCGCTTGTCTGCCTTTGGATCGACGGCCTGCAAGTCCATGCACCGCTGTCTGACTTGTCGGGAACCCTTTGAACATTTCAAGCCCCTATGAACACCCCTGCCTCCTCGACCCACTTTCACGCCTTGCGCGTGAGTCACATTCAGCCCGACGCCGATGACGCGGTGATTGTGTCGTTTGATGTGCCGCAAGAGCTGGCGGCGACTTACCAATTTGTGGCAGGCCAATACCTGACGTTGCGCCACGATGTGCAAGGACAAGACTTGCGCCGCTCTTATTCCATCTGTGCCGCTCCGGGCGAGCCCTTGCGTGTGGGGGTGAGAAAGGTGCCCGGAGGGGTGTTCTCGACCTGGTTGCATGAGCATCTGCAGCCCGGTCAGACGGTGCAGGTCTTGCCCCCGCAGGGTCATTTTGGAGACGCTCTGACCCGTTTGGAGCAGCCTCCCGCCCATACCTTGTTGATTGCGGCGGGCAGTGGCATCACGCCGATATTGTCCATTGCCAAAAGCCTGTTGCAGTCGTCGGCGACGGCGCGAGTGACGCTCATCTACAGCAACCGCCAAGTGGTGTCCACCATGTTCAAGGAGGAACTGGAGGACCTGAAAAACCGCTACCTGACGCGCCTGTCGATCCATGCGGTGTTCTCGCGTGAAGTGGTGGATGCGCCCGAGGACTCTCCCTTGGCGGCCGGTCGCTTGGATCGACAACGGATGGCTCGCTTTTGGGGCGCGTTGGTGGATCCAAAGACCATCGACCAAGCCTTTGTGTGTGGCCCCCATGCCTTCAACGACGAAGCCCAGGCGGCTCTTTCGGCCGCAGGCCTGCCGGCCGACAGCATTCACATCGAGCGATTCGGTGTGCCGGTGTCGCAGACCGAAGGCCTTTCGCACGCGCCACAGCCGGGCGACGCCGACGATGCCCGTGTGGTTCTGATTCGCGACGGTCTCACGCGGGAATTTGGCTTTCGCAAGGGAGACCCCAGCGTCTTGGACGCTGCTGCGCGTGCCGGTCTGGATGTGCCTTATTCATGCAAGTCGGGTGTTTGCGCCACGTGTCGATGCAAGGTGGTGGAAGGGCGGGTGCGCATGGATCGCAACTTTGCTCTGGAGAAGGCCGATCTGGACGCGGGATTCGTCTTGAGCTGCCAGGCCCATCCGTTGACGCCCCGTGTGGTGTTGTCCTTCGACGAGCGTTGACAGGATCCTTGACATGGCTCGCCCTCGCGCCGCCACCTATGAAGCACACCGCGACAAGATCTTGACCTCCGCGGCACAGTTGTTTGCCGTCAAGGGCTACACCGCCGCGTCCATGGCCGATATTGCGCGTGACAGTGGCGTCTCCAAAGCCAGCCTCTACCACTACTTTGGCGACAAGCAATCCATCTTGGAGGAGATTGCGCTGTCGCACGTGCAGCGGCTCGAGGCGCTGGTGGCCAGCGTGGAGGCTGAGGCGCCCAATCCTCCGCGTCGTTTGAGGTTGCTGCTGGAACGCTTCATGCAGGCCTATACCGGTGCGCAGCACGCGCATCGCGTACTGACCGAGGACGTGAAGTTTCTGGACGCCTCGGCACGCTCCCGTGTGGTGGCAGCCCAGCGGCGCGTGGTGGACGCGTTTGGCCACGCCATTGGCGCCTTGCGGTCGGATTTGCCGCAGGACATGCACAAGCCCATGGCCATGTTGCTCTTTGGCATGATCAATTGGACCTATATCTGGCTCAAGCCTGGCGGTCCTTGGGGCCATGACGACTTGGCGCCGCTGGTCACCGATCTGTTTTTGGGAGGACTGCCGGCAGTTGAGCCCACGCATCGACCTTTGCCTTCGGCCGTGACATCCTGAGCTGGCTGCCCCGGCCTGGAGAGAGTTCTCTGGGGAGGCACGCAGAAAGGATATTGGAGCCATGTCGCACCGAAGCAAAGGCGCGAGTGCCCACACGCTTGGCACTCGGCCTCGAGGGGTGGGGGTGTTGTCGGTGCACGAGTGGGATGCTTACCGTGACCCTCAGCAGTGGTCCGATCCCACGGAGTGCCCCGACTGTCACGCCGTGTATCTGGGAGGTCGATGGCGATGGGCCGTGGCACCCGAAGAAGCCGTTCAACACCGATGCCCGGCCTGTCGCCGCATTCATGACCACTTTCCAGCGGGGGTGGTCACACTGGGCGGTGACTGGTTTTCAGCCCACCAAAGCGAGGTGATGGCGTTGATTCACCACCACGCCGATCGTGCGCGGCAGGAGCATCCCATGCAGCGGCTGATGCGCACCGACGCGCATGGCGGTGAAGTGACGTTAGAGACCACCGACATGCATTTGGCCCACGGTCTGGGGCAGGCTGTGCAGAGCGCTTACAAGGGCGATCTCAGTGCGCGGTATGAGCGGGGTCAGACCCTGATGAGGGTGCGTTGGTCTCGCCAGAGCTGAGCGCCTGACGCTCACGGGCGATTTGGCCTTGGAGAGCGCCGTGTCTGCGCACACTGGCTCTCAGGCCTGCCAACAAGACGGCTTTGGGCGCGACCCACATGAGATGAGAGCGGGCACGGGTCACGGCCGTGTAGATCCATTCACGGGTGACCACGCGGCTTTCTTGCTCTGGCAGCAGCACCAGCAAGTCTTCGAATTCGCTGCCCTGCGCACGGTGTGCGGTCATGGCCCACGCCGTTTCATGCCCCGGCACTTGGGCCGGATGAAACGCCCTCATCGCTCCTTCGGGACCGCCGGCAAACCACACCCGCAATTCCCCTTGAGCATCAGGCAGTGTGACGCCGATGTCACCGTTGTAAAGGCCCAAGCGAGGCTCATTGCGACCCACGATGACCGGTCGGCCGATATACCAAGAAGAAGACCAAGAGTGGGACCAAGAGGGGGACCCGGATCGCACGGGCGCGAAACGGCTCCCAGCGGGTTGCATCAAGGGAGCGAGCGCCTCGGTGAGACATTGATTGAGGATTTGAACGCCCCGAGGGCCTTCGCGCAACGCACAGAGAATTCGAAACTTTTCAAAGGCCTCAAGTGCACCAGCAGGGTCGTGGGGTTGGTCACGCACCGCTTGCACATAGGTCTCATACCCCTGTTGCGCTTTGAGCCACCAAGTGATGCCTTGAGGCTCAAATGGCGCCAAAGCCGACGCAGCCGCCTCTTCATCGCCTTGACGAATGTGCTCGGCCAATTCGGCAATGCCTGTGCCCTTGCCAAACCGGAAGTTCTGGGTCAGTTGCTCCACATGAGGGCCCGCCGCACACAGGTCTGCGAACACAGACCCGGCCTCCACGGAGGCCAACTGGTCTTTGTCGCCCAACAAGACCAGGTGTGCTGACGGTGGCAACGCATCAAACAACGCCCGGGCCAGCGCCAGATCCAACATGGACGCCTCGTCGACCACCAACACATCCAGCGCCAGGGGGCGTTTGGTGTGGTGGGCAAAGCCTTGGGGACCAGCACCCAAGAGCCGGTGAAGGGTGTGGCCCTCTTTGGGCCAATGGACCCCAGCCGGGTCATTGAGACCTTGCGTTTGCTGACGCAGCGAGTCCATCATGCGGGCAGCCGCCTTGCCAGTGGGCGCCGCCAGGGCGATGCGCATTTGGGGCGATCGACGCAACCAGGCCAGCAACAGGTGGACCACGGTGGTGGTCTTTCCGGTGCCGGGTCCGCCACTGATGACGCTGAACTGGCGATTCAAGCAACGGTGCAAGGCACCCCGTTGTTCGTCTGACAGAGACGAGGGGAG
>RFSP01000064.1 GCA_009923895.1 Betaproteobacteria bacterium
TGCAGCACAACAGCGCGATCGGACTGAGCCAACACCTTGCGATAGTCCCGGTCCACAATCAGCGTGGCGATGCCGTCCTGGCGGATCTCTCCAATCACCCGCCAAATCTCGGCCACGATGAGGGGCGCCAACCCTTCCGTGGCCTCATCCAAGATGATGAGCTCGGGCTGGGTCATGAGCGCGCGACCGATGGACAGCATCTGCTGCTCACCCCCCGACAACTGAGAACCCAAGTTGCCAAGTCGCTCCGCCAACCGAGGAAAGGTGTGTAGCACCCGCTCGAAGGTCCAGCCCCGTCCAGAATCACGGGGCGGCTTGGCCGCCATGATCAGGTTTTCTCGCACCGACAGGTTCGGGAACACACCGCGCCCCTCGGGCACATAAGCCACACCTCGGCGGGCCACCTCATGCGGCTTGCCCTTGGAGAGGTCTTGGCCAAACAGGTGAATGCGTCCATCGCGTTGGGTCACGTGGCCCAACAAGGTACGGATGAGCGTGCTTTTGCCCATGCCGTTGCGCCCCAACAAGCCCACCGTTTCGCCTCGGGCAATGGTCAGGTCCACGCCATGCAGGACATGGCTGGATCCATACCAAGCGTGAATGTCACGCGCTTCCAATATGGTGTCATGCAAGGGCATCTCAGTGGCCCCCCAAGTAAGCAGCCTGCACCTGCGGGCTGTTGCGCACCGCCTCAGGTGTGCCTGTGGCGATCACAGCCCCATTGACCATGACCGTGATGCGGTCCGCCACACGAAAGACGGCATCCATGTCATGCTCCACCAGCAAAATGGCGTGTTGGGCCTTGAGTTCGTGCAGCAGCGCCAGCATGCGCTCTGTTTCTTCCGCGCCCATGCCAGCCAACGGCTCATCCAGCAACAACACTTGAGGGGCTGTGGCCAAACACATGGCAATTTCCAGCTGACGCTTCTGGCCGTGGCTCAACAACCCGGCGGGTCGATCCAAATAGTCACTCAAGCCCGCGCGGGCCGCGGCTTCGCGGGCAGCCGCCACACTGTGCTCACAGCGCTGAGCGCTTTGCCACCAGGCCCAGGCCTTGGGGGTGCGTGCCTGCGCGGCCAAACGGCAATTCTCAAGCACAGTGAACGGAGGGTAGATCGTGTTGCGCTGGTAGCTGCGGCCCAGCCCCGCCTGCGCACGTCGGGGCTGAGACCAGCCCGTCACGTCCTGCCCCAACAACTCAACCGTGCCCGACGAAGGCGCAATCTCACCCGAGAGCATATTGATCAAGGTGGACTTGCCCGCGCCGTTGGTCCCAATGACTGCGTGGACCATGCCACGCTCAAGTTCAATGGACACTTGGTCCACCGCCACCAGGCCGCCCCAGCGCCGCGTGATGTCACGCCCGCGAAGCAACACAGAAGAAGTCTCAGGCGAGTTCATCTTGGCGGCCCTCCATGGTTTCTGCGCGTCGCGACGAACGACCCACCAAGCGGTCGCGCCACTGTCCGGGGACCCCCACCAAACCACGCGGCAGCAAGGCCACGCTGGCGATGATGGTCAGCCCCAGCCCCAGGTGCCAATGCTTGGCAAAGTCTCCAAAGATGGCCTCGGACTTGAAAAACTCTTGCAACAGCGCAAAAGCAAAGGCGCCAATGAGGGCCCCTCGCAAATGGCCCAGGCCTCCCAAGATGATCATGATGAGCACCGAGCCCGACAAGTGCCAAGCCATCAGTTCGGGGTTGACGAATCCGTCTTTCACGGCAAAGAGAAAGCCCGCCAGCCCTGCGAGACCCCCTGAAATCGTGAACGCGGCGAGTTTGTAGGGGTAGGTGGAAAAGCCCGTGGCTCGCATGCGCTGTTCATTCACCCGAATGCCTGCCAAGGCCCGCCCAAAACGGGACCTGCCCAGAAGGCCCAAAAAGAAGAACACACCCAACAAACACACCCAAGTAAAAGCGTACAAAACGCCTGACTTGTCGAGGTCGAGCCAAGATCCCAACACAGGCTTGACGTTGAGGTAAATCCCATCTGTCCCACCGCCCAGTGGTGTGTCGTGCACCACGTAATAGGCCATCTGCGCAAAAGCCAAAGTCACCATGATGAAGTACACGCCCTTGGTGCGAAGCGACAAGGCTCCCACGACCAAGGCATACAAGGCGGCCACCACCACGCAGGCGGGCAACAACCAGGCCAGCGAGGCAGCGTCGCTGGAGGGAGAAAGCAGCACCGCCGCGTAGGCGCCAATGCCAAAGAACGCCGCTTGACCAAAGCACACCAGCCCGGTACCGCCCACCAGCAGCTCCAGGCTCAACGCGAAGATCGCGTAAATCATGATCTTGGTGACCAAGTCGACGCCGAAATTGCCGCCCACCCAGGGGTACGCGGCCAGCGCCAAGAAGGCCATCACCACAAAGAGAAGTTTGGATCGGTCGATGGAAGTCATGTTCGTTCCTTATCCCGCCTTGAAGAGCCCATCAGGCTTCCACAGCAGGATCAGCGCCATCAACACATACACCAGCACGCCCGCCGCTTGTGGCAGCAAGACCTTGCCAAAGGTGTCGACCACGCCAATCAATAACGCCGCCAACAAGGCCCCGCGGATGGATCCAATGCCACCGATCACCACCACCACAAAGCAGATGATGAGCACCTGATTGCCCATGCCCGGGTACACCGATGACACCGGCGCGGCCACCATGCCCGCCAAGACGGCAATGGCCACGCCAGCAGCAAACACCACGCGGTACAAAAACTTGATGTCAATGCCCAGCGACTGCACCATCTCGCGGTTGGTACTGCCGGCCCGGATCATCATGCCCAGCCGAGTGCGGGTGAAGACAAAGTACATGCCCAGCGCCAAGGCCAAACAAACCGCCGAGATAAAAAGCCGATAGACCGGATAGGTCATCAGTTCGCCCAAGGGCAGGGTGCCTTTGAGGATGTCGGGAGGTTGCACGCCATGGACATCGTCACCCACGATCAGGCTGCGCAACTCTTCAAACACCAAGATGAGGCCGTAGGTCATGAGCACCTGCTGCAAGTGCTCTCGCTCGTACAAAAAGCTGAAAAACAACCATTCCAAGGCATACCCAAAAATCACCGCCAAAACGAGTCCCACAAAGAGAGTCGCAAAGAATCCGCCGCCAAAGGTCGCGGCCACGATGGGCGCCAATGCATAAGCCATGTAAGCGCCAATCATGTAGAAGCTGCCATGGGCCAGGTTGATGACGCCCATGATTCCAAAGATGAGCGTGAGTCCTGACGCCACCAGGAACAGCAATAACCCGTACTGCATGGCGTTGAGGCATTGAATGAGGAAGGTGGCAAAGTCCATGGGTCTGGCGGCTAAAACGAAAGGGTTTGGCTGAAAGGTTGGGCCCTGGCTGCGTCTTGTCCAGCGCAGTGCGTTTGAAAAAACCGTTGAACGGCCCTCAACACTGCGGCGGGTTGGTCCTTGTGCGCCGAGTGCCCACAATCGGGCAATTCCAGGAGTTCGGTCTGCGACACGCGGCGCGCAATGCCACGAATTTGCTCGAGCGTACCGTATTCGTCCTGCAGACCCTGCACAGCCAGCACAGGGGCTTGGATGGCAGCCAAGTCCGCTTCAATGCTCCACGAGCGAAAACCCGGATCGAGCCAGATGTCGTTCCAGCCCCAGAAGGCCGAGTCGGGGTCGTCATGGTATCGGGCCAGCCGTTGACGCAAATCGGTTTGCAAGTAGGCATCACGGGCCTGCGCGATGCTGCGAATGCTTTGGTCCTCCACTTTGATGTGAGGCGCCAAGACCACCAAGCCAGACACGGCGTGCGCATGGCGCGAGGCATACAGCAGGCTGATCGATCCGCCATCGCTGTGGCCAAACAACCAAGGGCGCTCGCGGGGTGCATCCACGCCCACCGCCTGAAAAAACGCTGGCAGCACTTCAAAGGCTTGCTGGTGCATGAAGTCAGGCGTCCACGCCTGCCCGGGCTCCCGAGGCGTCGAACCCCCATACCCCGGGCGTGAATACACCAGCCCTCGACACCCCAGGGCCTCACACAACCGGGCCGGGAAGTCCTTCCACATCAAAAGCGACCCCAGTCCTTCATGCAAAAAGACCATGAGCGGCGCACCCGGAGGTGCCCCCACCCACGCATACTCCACACGCGTGGGACGGCCCCTCCAGTCGATCTGTGCGAATTGGATGTGCATGCCCAATAAAGATAGGATCGAAGGTTCGCCGAGCCTCAATGGGCCCGCGCGTCGCGCTCGCGCAGCTTGAAGCGCTGAATCTTGCCCGTGGCGGTCTTTGGCAAATCAGGCACAAACTCGATGAAGCGCGGGTATTTGTAAGGGGCCAAGCGGTCCTTCACAAAGGCCTTGAGCTCGATCTCGTCGGTCGAAGTGCCGGGCTTGAGCACCACAAACGCCTTGGTCTTGGTCAATCCGTCGGCATCTTCTTTGCCGATGACCGCTGCCTCCAAAACGGCGGGGTGCTGCACCAGCGTGGCCTCCACTTCAAAGGGAGATACGTAAATGCCGCTGACCTTGAGCATGTCATCGCTGCGCCCGCCATAGGTGTAGCTGCCGTCTTCATTGCGAATGTACTTGTCGCCGCTCTTGGTCCAGCCCCCTTGGAAGGTCTCGCGGGTCTTGGTGCGGTTGCCCCAATACATCATTGCGCTGGACGGGCCATGGATGTACAAATCTCCGGGCTCACCGTCGGGCACCGGCCCCCCGTCATCGCCTCGCAATTCAATTTCGTAGCCAGGAACAGGCCAGCCCGTGGTGCCGTAGCGCACGCGATCCGGGCGGTTGCTCAAGAAGATGTGAAGCATCTCGGTGGAGCCGATCCCGTCGACGATGTCGACACCAAAGTGGCTCTTGAATCGCTGTCCCAATTCTGCAGGCAAGGCCTCTCCGGCCGACGAGACCAAACGCAGAGCCACGGACTCACGCGGTGGCAAATTCGCATGGGCCAGCATGCCGGCAAAACCGGTGGGGGCACCAAAAAACACGGTCGGCTTGAGGCCTGCCACTTCGCCCAGCCAACGCTTGAATGTCGCCTCGGGCGTGGGACGCTCGCCCATGAGCAGCGTGGTCGCTCCCACGGCCATCGGGAAGGTCAGCCCGTTGCCCAAGCCATAGGCAAAGAACAGCTTGGCCGCTGAGAAGCACACGTCTGTGTCCCGAAGCTGCAACACCGCTTTGCCATACAGCTCGCAAGTCCAAAACGGGTTGGCATGCGAATGCACCGTGCCCTTGGGCCGACCGGTGGAGCCAGAGGAGTACAACCAAAAGCCCGGGTCATCAGGATGCGTTCTCGCCGGCTTGGACGCGGGCTCATGACTTTGCAAAAAGGCCTCGAAATCCACCTCGCTGGGGTGCAAGGGGGCCAACGGTCGGGACACGATCACCTTTTGAACTTCGTGGTCGGACCTCGTGAGCGCCGCCGTCAGGGTTGGCAGCAGGGCGCCGGAGACCAGCACCGCTTGTGAGCGCGAATGCTCCAGCATGTAGGCATAGTCGTCAGCCGTGAGCAGCGTATTCACTGCCACGGGAACCAGGCCGGCATACATCGCACCCAAAAAGCTCACCGGCCAATCGTTGCAGTCGTGCATGAGCAGCAGCACACGCTCTTCGCGCCGCAGTCCCATGGCACGCAAAGCCGTGGCCATGCGTCGCACACGCGAATCCAAGAGGCCATAGGTCAAGGCCCCTCGGTCATCCACGAAGGCAGCTTTGGTTGCACGAGGGGCGTTGATCTCCAACAAGTGATGCGCAAAGTTGAAGTGCTCTGCAGGGGGTGTGATGCCCAGCGCATCGACGCTGGAAGCAGGGGCAGTCATGAGAGTCTCCTTGTGTTCTGGTTTTCAGTGGCTGGGTGCGCCATCAGCCCAAGGCCGACAGCACCTCGGTGCTGGCCTGGACCGCGCTGCGGCGATGGTAAAAATTCAAAGCACGCATCCCCCCCAACTCTTCGCCTCCGCCCGCACGGCCGGGGCCTCCGTGCAGAGATTGCGGCATGACATTGCCGTGGCCGGTGTGCAAGGCGGCCACGTCGGCAGAGATGACGTGCACGCGTCCATGGCTGTCGGCCAATTCCAGCGCCGCCTGTGCGAGGGCTTGCGAATCGCTGCCGTACAAAGAGGCCACCAACGAGCCCTCGCCACGGCGCACCAGTTCGGCCGCATGCGCTGCGTCGCGGTAGGGCACCAAAGTGGCCACAGGGCCAAACACTTCGGTCTCATGCACCACCGACGCCGCATCGCTGCCTGCGGCACTGCGAGTGCCCAACAGCGTGGGGGCCACGCAGCAAGCCACGGCCGGATCGGCATCCACCAGGGCTTGCGTGCTGCCGTCGTACAAGACCTGCGCATGCTGTTTCAAATGGGCCAGGCCCTCTTGGACCGCATGGAACTGGGCTCGACTGACCAGGGCGCCCATGCGCACCGATTCATTGCGAGGATTGCCCACGGTGGTCTTGGCCAGACGCGCACCAATCGCCT
The DNA here is from genome assembly GCA_009923895.1 of Betaproteobacteria bacterium. Lineage (GTDB taxonomy): Bacteria > Pseudomonadota > Gammaproteobacteria > Burkholderiales > Burkholderiaceae_C > Rubrivivax. The sequence goes on from RFSP01000064.1 coordinate 6,450, forward strand.
GCGCAGCGTCTGCGTAGAGCGACTCAGGCACAAAGACGCGCCGAATGGCGGTGCACTTTTGGCCGGACTTTTGCGTCATCTCTCGAGCCACCTCTTTGACCAAAAGGTCAAAGGCCTCACTGCCTGCCGCATGCCCGGGCAAGAGCCAAGCCGAGTTCACACTGTCGGCTTCAATGTTCACCCGCACCGAACGCGCGGCCACAGCGCTGTGAGATCGAATCACCTGCGCGGTGTCGGCCGACCCGGTGAACGACACCACGTCGAAGGGACGCAGCGCATCCATCAAGCCGGCCGAGCTGCCACACACCACCGACAGCGCCCCTGGCGGCAAAACGCCGGCTTGCACCACGTCGTGCACCATGCGCTGCGTCAGCCAGGCGGTGGCCGTGGCCGGCTTGATGATCACCGGCACCCCGGACAGCAGCGCCGGGCCGGCTTTTTCCCACAAACCCCAGGAGGGGAAGTTGAACGCGTTGATGAACAACGCCAAACCGCGCACCGGCACCTGCACATGTTGAGACTGAAACAAAGGCTCCTTGCCCAAGCGCGCCGGCTCGCCATCCATCAAGAAGCGCCGGTCTCCCAGCGTCTCGCCCATCTTGGCGTACACACCCAAGGTATAGATGCCGCCGTCAATGTCCACCGCCGAATCGTTTTTCACGGTGCCGCTGTTGGCCGTGGCGATCTCGTAATAGGCATCGCGCTGACCTTGCAGCACCTTCACCGCGGCCGCCAGCATGGCTCCGCGCTCGCGGTAGGTCATGCTGCGCAGGGCGGCCCCGCCTTGCGTGCGTGCAAATTCAAACCCAGCGGCCAGATCCAGGCCCGTGGCGTCCACGCGAACCAGCTCATGCCCCAACACCGGATCGAACAAGGCCGATCCCGCGCCGCGACCGGCTTGCCATTGGCCACCCAAAAAATTCGACAGAAGTTCAGTGCTCATGAGGTGCTTTCAGGAGAAGTTGTGTTCAGGCCCCGGGTCAACGGGTGAATTGAATTTGGCCCTGGGGCAGAAGGTAGAGCACCAAGGCCCTGCCCTGACTGACGGTGGGCCGGTGGGCGCTGCCTGGCGGGCATACGAGCCAGCCCTGCGGGTGGCCATCAAACAGCGCGTCGCCCTCCAAGGGCATGATGAGATCGATTTCTCCCATCGGGTGCACATGGTGCGGCCCGGCAATGTCTTTCATGTCGACGACGTCCACAGAAAAACCTTGCAGATCCTCAGCGGGCTTGAAAATGCGGCCGTACTTGATGCCGCCCCCCTCTCGGTCACACAGCCACCCGGCGGCCACGCCTTCTTGGCAGGAGGCCATCAACGCAGCGTAGGTGGCGCTGCCCGCCCCATGCTGCGCGTTGAGCCAGGCCTGCAAATCGGCGTCCAAAGGGCGCCCCGCCAATTCAGCGGTCAGCGTGGCGATTTGGGAACGAAAGGCTTCGACAGACATGGCGTTCAGGTCTCCCAAGAAAGAGTCAACGGCATCGAACTTGTAGCGCCTGTGGGCAGGGGTTTGACATTCCGGCTTGCCCCAAGCCCAAAGATGCAGTATTGTGCGCACATGAACTTTAGATGCGTAAAAAGATCGTGTCAAGCACTATAATGCCTATTTCAGGGAATACCCTAGATTCTGACGACACCCAGGCGCCGGAACGCGTGACCACCGAAGGGTCGGGCATGGACAGCAAGAACCCCCTGCTCGTGGCCGTGGGCGAGCGGGTGCGACAGCTGCGCGCTCGACGTGGCATGACCCGCAAAGCCACGGCCCATGCGGCCCAGGTGTCGGAGCGGCACCTGGCCAATCTGGAGTACGGTTTGGGCAATGCATCGCTCTTGGTCCTGCACCAGGTCGCTTTGGCCTTGCAATGTTCTCTGGCCGAACTGATGGGCGACGTGACCACCTCCTCCCCCGAGTGGCTGATGCTGCGCGAAATGCTCGAGGGCCGTGACGATGCCACGCTGCGCCGGGTGCGCATTGCCGTGGGAGATTTGCTGGGCACAGGAGGCGCCAACGACGCCCGCAGCCACCGGGTGGCGTTGATCGGGCTGCGGGGCGCTGGCAAGTCCACCCTGGGGCAGCTGCTGGCCGAGGACTTGGGTTTCCCTTTCGTGGAATTGAGTCGCGAAATTGAAAAGTTCGCAGGCTGCAGCGCCTCGGAGATTCAAGCCCTGTACGGCCAAAACGCCTACCGCCGCTACGAGCGCCGCGCTCTCGAGGAATCCATCCAAATCTACCCCGAAGCCATCATCGCCACACCCGGCGGCTTGGTGTCCGACCCCGCCACTTTCAACCTGCTGCTGGCGCATTGCACCACCATCTGGCTCAAGGCCGACCCCGAAGACCACATGCGACGCGTGACCGCGCAAGGCGACCTGCGCCCCATGGCCGCCAGCCGCGAGGCCATGG
>RFSP01000065.1 GCA_009923895.1 Betaproteobacteria bacterium
GGCGATCGATTTTCCGGACATGCAGATCGTCATGGCCCATCCCAGCTTTCCCTGGCAGGACGAGGCCTTGTCCGTGGCCACCCACAAGCCCAATGTGTGGAGCGAATTGCACGGCTGGAGCCCCAAGTACCTGACCGATCCGTTCAAGAAAGAAATTCGCAGTCGCCTCAAAGACCGGGTCATGTTCGGGGCCGATTACCCGCTGTTTCGCTATGAGCGACTGGTGTCGGACTGGAAAGAGCTGGGCTACAGCGACGACATCCTGGAGCGCGTGTTCTACCGCAATGCCGAGCGGCTGTTTGGCATTGAAGGCGGCGCCTGATGGACCTGTCGCTCAAAGGCCGCGTGGCGCTGGTGGGTGGCGCCAGCCAAGGCATTGGTCATGCCATTGCGTCGCTGCTGGCGGCCGAGGGCGCCCATGTGGCCATGGTGGCTCGCAAAGAAGAGCCGCTGAACGAAGCGTGTCAACGCATTGCCGATGCGCACGGTGTGCAAACCTGGGCCATTCCTGCAGACATCCGCAAGGCCGCGGACTGCCAGCGCATTCTTGATGAGGTGAACGAGCGCTGCCCACCCATCGACATCTTGGTCAACAACGACGGTGCGCCACCCCTGGGTGACATTGAATCGTTTGATGACACCGCCTGGTCTCGTGCTGTTGAACAAAACCTCATGAGTGTGGTGCGCCTGAGTCGCGGCGTCTTGCCGGGCATGCGCCAGCGGGGCTGGGGCCGCATTGTCAACATCACGGCCCTGTCGGCGATTCAACCCATTCCACGGTTTGGACTCTCGGTGGCCACCTGGGCTGGCGTGATCGGCTATGCCAAGACCTTGGCCTTGGAGGTGGCTACCGCGGGCATCACCGTGCACACCATTTGCCCAGGACGCATCGAGACCTCCCGCCTGGGCACCGTGTTTGGTGCGGGGCAGCCTGGCGCCATGGATGACGATCAACGCGCCAAGCTCTTGCAACAAATTCCCATGGGGCGGGTCGGGCAACCCGATGAAATCGCGGGCCTGGTGGCATTTCTTTGCAGCCCTTGGGCGGCCTACACCACAGGCGCCGTGCACCATGTGGACGGCGGTCGGCGTGGCAGTCTGATTTGAGAGCGTCCTGCACCAAGGAACGATATGGACAACCACCCCAACGATCCCGATCACGTGCCCTGGTATTTCAGGTCATTGGACTTTGAACAGCTGTGGCGGGACTACCCCCCTCCTCCAAATTTTTTCCACATGACCGCGCGCTTGTCACGCGATGAGCTGCGCGCCCGACAAGAGCAACGTTTCTTGCAGACCATGAAAAGAGGGTGGGAGATTCCTTTCTTCCAACGCCATTGGTCTGAGCATGGCATGGAGCCGGGTGACATTCGCACCTTGGACGATCTGCGCAAAGTGCCGGTGTACGACGTGCATGACATTCGGCGCAGCATTGAACGCAATCCGCCTTTCGGTGACTTCATGGGGCTGTCGCCCGAGGACGGCAAGCGTTTACCCATGGTGCTGCAAACCAGCGGTGGCACCACCGGTCTGCCACGCCCCATGTTGTATGCCCCGCAAGACCGCGAGACCATGGCCATCTTGGGGGCGCGTCGCTTGGCCATGCATGGCGTCAAGCCCGGTGACATGGTGCTCGTGACGCTGTCATTGGGGCTGGGCAATGGAGGCATGGCGCCGCGCGAAGCCATGTGGCGTTATAGCGGCGCCGTCCCCGTGATGACCGGCAGCGGCGCCAACACGCCCACGCGACGGCAGTTGGAAATCGTCAAAGCCTGGGGCATCAAAGTGCTGTTGGGCTTTCCAGCCTACCTGCGGCACATGGCCCTGGTGGCACGAGACGAAATGGGCATCGATCCACGCTCGCTGGGCATCCGCTTGTTGGGCACCCACCTGGGCCCAGAGCAACGCGAGCCTTTGGAGGAACTCTGGGGCGCCAAGGCTTTTGACATGTATGGCACCCACGAAAGCGGCATGCTGGCAGCAGAGTGCTCCCACCAGACGGGCATGCACGTGATGGAAGACGCGTTTCACCTGGAAATCGCCGACCCCGAGACGGGTGCATTGGTGAACGATGGAGAAAGAGGAACGGTCTACATCACCACCCTCTACAAATATGGCGCGCCTCAGATCCGCTTCAATGTCAATGACATCTCGGCCTGGCACACCACCTCTTGTCCTTGTGGCAACTGCATGCGTCGCCTCAAAGCCATCTTTGGGCGCAACGACAACATGATCAAGCTGCGCGGGGTCAATGTGTTCCCCGAGGCGGTGGGTGCGGCCTTGCTCGAGGAGCCTCGGTGCAATGGCGAGTACTTTTGCTTTGTAGATCGCGTGGGAGAGGCCGGCACCGACCAAATGGACGTGTGGGTCGAGTTGATCGATGAGCACGTCGATCGAACGGCCCTGCAAGCCGACTTGGAACGCCGCATGAAAGAAGTGCTGAGCGTTAAAGTCAAGGTCACTCCCGTAGGCAGGGGTGAACTGGATCCCTACACGCAAACCTCCAAGAGCTCCAAGGTCAAGCGCTTGCTGGACCGCCGTCACACCACGTCGTCCTGACATGGGATTGCAAACCCTGGATCGTGCCGTGGCGGCGCTGCAAGCGCTGGGCGCTGCCGGTCCCATGGGGTTGCGCCTGGTGGACTTGCAACGCAGCTTGACGCTGACCAAGCCCACCACGCACCGGCTGATGCAAGCACTGGTCAAGCACGGCCTGGCCCGCCACGTGGATGAAACCCGTCGCTATCACCTGGGGCCGAGCCTGCACCTGTTGTCTCAATTGGCGCCGCCCGAAGGGCCAGACCTGCTCAAGGTTTGCACGCCTGCCATTCAGCGGCTCGCCGAAGTCTCGGGAGACACGGTGTTTTTGGGGGCGCGAGAGGGTCTCTACACAGTATGTTTGAGCCGAGCCACAGGGGACTACCCCATACGCGCGATCACGGTTGAGGTGGGCTCGCGCCGCCCATTGGGAATCGGCGCTGGAGGGCTGGCGTTGCTGGCTTCCATGCCCGATGAAGAGGCTTTGCGGGTCATCGAGGTCTTGACCCCTCGATACGCGGCCTATCCCTTGGCGTCGGTAGAGCAGATCGTGGCCAGTCAACGCCTGGCCCGGCGACACGGTTACGCCCTGTCTGATGGCCGCGTGGCACAGGGGGTACGAGGCGTGGCCTTGGCATTGCATGACGCCACGGGAACCCCCGCAGCCGCTATCGGGCTGGCCGCGATTCGGCAACGCATGACCCAACGTCGCATTTTGGAGTTGGTGGAATTGCTGCGTGAAGAGATTGCATGGATTGAGCGGACATTACGCGCCGCAAACCCCTCCTAATCCTTCCTAATCCATCCTGATCATTCCACTATGACTATCGTTATTACTTTGCTATCATCCTGCCTTCAGCGGCAGTACCCGATCGACCACTCATGGCCCACACAAATGGCACCCAAAGGCCTCCAAGCCTTAAAAGGACAGACCATTTCGTGGACAATAGCGTGCATCGCTCGTCCTTCTGGAATGTCGAACTCTCGACCCTGAATGCACAGGGTGGCTGCCATGAACGTCAAAGACAAACTCGCTCTGACTTACGCTCGATTTCTCCACCTCGCCTGGGCCATCGAGAAATTGCCAGATCCCGTGTCGCTCAATCCCGCAGAAGAGCGCATGCTGCAGTGCTTGGCGGTGGCCTGGAGTGCGGCAGACAAAATCACCGTCTTGGAGGCCATGGGCCTGAAGCACGGTCTCTCGCAGAGCACGGCGCACCGTCGCTTGACCTCGCTGCGCAAAAAGGGCCTGTTGGTGCTCAAGCAGCACGACAAAGATGCGCGTGTTCGGTTCGTCATGCAGACCGAGCGCACCGAGCAGTATTTGGCTCACATGGGGCGCTGCGTGATCGAGGCGAGCAAAGCCGCAGCCTGACATGGGAGGTGCGGGTTTGAGGCGCTCGGCCGCATGGGCCGTGCTGGGCGTGGCCGTAGCCTATTGGCTATTGGCACGCCTCAATGGCGCCATCCTCAGCGAGGCCACTTGGGCACGGTTCACTGAAGGTGTCGACTGGATTTTTCTGCCCAGTGGCCTTCGACTTTTGGCCGTGCTGGTGTTTGGTATCTGGGGGAGTCTGGGCATCAGCCTGGCCACGTGGGCGTTGACTGTGCAAGTCAACCCCGCCGATCCTTGGTGGATGGACGGTGGGACTGCGCTCATTTCGGGATTTTCTCCTTTGTTGGCGTCCCAGTTGGGACGCTTCTGGCTCAAACTCCCATCAGACCTGCATGGGTTGACCCCTTGGCCTTTGATTCAGTTGGCGGCTCTGTTTGCCTTGTTGAGTGGGTCCTTGCATCAAGTGTGGTACTTGTGGAGCGGGCATACCAGCACGCCACTGTCCTCTGCCGTGGTCATGGTGATTGGCGATTTCTTGGGATCATTGATTCTGCTCTTTCTGATCAACTGGGGGCTGCGCAATTTGAGCCGGCTGCGATGAGGGCATACTGAGCCCTTATGCAGCCTGCAGCGCCTTCTGCCCACGCCTACAGCGACCTTCGCGCGGCCATTCGTGACCTGTGCGGCCAATTTCCTGACGAGTACTTTCGCAGAGTCGACGCGGCCCGCGCCTACCCCGAAGAATTCGTCAACGCCCTCACCCAGGCCGGATGGCTGGCGGCGCTGATTCCGCAGGACTACGGCGGATCAGGGCTGGGCTTGGCCGAAGCCAGTGTCATCATGGAGGAGATCAACCGCTGCGGCGGCAATGCCGGGGCGTGTCATGGTCAGATGTACAACATGGGCACCTTGCTGCGCCATGGTTCCGAGGCCCAGAAGCAGCGGTGGTTGCCCAAAATCGCCCGCGGCGAATTGAGACTGCAGTCCATGGGGGTGACAGAGCCCACCACAGGAACCGATACCACCAAGATCAAGACCACGGCAGTGCGCAAGCAAGACCGCTGGGTGATCAACGGCCAAAAGGTGTGGATTTCACGTGTCCAACACTCCGACCTCATGATCTTGCTGGCCCGTACGACCCCTTTGCAAGCGGTGCAACGCAAGAGCGAGGGTTTGTCGATTTTCATGGTTGACCTTCGCCAGGCCATTGGGCAGGGCTTGTCGGTGCGGCCCATTGCCAACATGGTCAACCATGAGACCAATGAACTGTTCTTTGACCAGCTGGAGATCCCAGAAGATCATCTCATTGGCCAAGAGGGTCAAGGCTTTAAATACATTCTCGACGGCTTGAACGCCGAGCGGACCCTGATTGCCGCCGAGTGCATCGGAGACGGCCGTTGGTTCATCGACCGCGTCAGTGCTTACGTGAAAGACCGGCAGGTGTTTGGACGACCCATCGGGCAGAACCAAGGCGTGCAGTTCCCCATCGCTGAGGCGCACATTGAAGTGGAGGCGGCTGACCTCATGCGCTGGCAAGCGTGTGAACTCTTTGATGCCCACCAACCCTGTGGGGCCCAAGCCAACATGGCCAAATACCTGGCCGCCAAGGCCAGCTGGGAGGCGGCCAATGCCTGCCTGCAATTCCACGGGGGTTTTGGATTCGCCTGCGAATACGACGTGGAACGCAAATTCCGCGAGACCCGGCTCTACCAGGTGGCGCCCATTTCCACCAATCTCATCTTGTCTTACGTGGCTGAGCACGTGCTGGGGTTGCCCCGGAGTTTTTAGAACAAGCCCTGCCGGCGGGTGAGCTCAACCGGGGCGGTCAAGTGATTCAACCTTCAAACTCTTTGCGCAGTGCCGCGCCGTGGGCGTTCAGATCTGGCGCCTGTGAGAAGCGCTCGGTATCCCACTCCATGAGCCATGGCGAAGCGGGCACCTCCACCTCTTTGCCATGAACCGGCATGCGACGGGTTCGAAGTTGCGAATGCGAGATCAGGTCATGCACGGAGTTGATCTGACCAAAGGCGGTCTGGGCGGTCGTTAAACGATCGATCAGATCGCCGCTGGGCAGTTGGCCGAAAATCTCGGAAACCACACCGTCGACGAAAGCCCGGTTTTGCACCCGAGCGGCATTGTTGACGCAGCGTTCATCGCTCAGCAAGTCGGGCCTTTGCAGCACGATCTGGCAAAAGTCCGCCCACTCGCGCTCGTTTTGAACGGAGATGACGATATCCCGGCCATCGGCACAAGTAAATCCACCATATGGTGCGATTGACGGGTGCTTCAGCCCCAAGCGCTCTGGAGCCTTTCCGCCATAGCGAGCCTGCAGATAAGGCACGCTCATGAGCTCTGCTGCCGAGCCGAAGAGCGACACCTTGACGCCTGACCCTTTGCCGGTACGTTGACGCTGGATCAGCGCTTGCTGAATGCCAATGATCGCGTTCATGCCTGCTGTGATGTCGCAAAGGGAGACTCCAATGCGGCCCCACTCTCCTGGCGCGCCACTCACGGCCACGAGGCCACTTTCAGCCTGTACAAGCAGGTCATAAGCCTTTAGGCCAAAAAAGCGGCCGTCATCGCCGTAGCCACTGATATCGCAAGTAATGAGACGGGGATACTCCTCTCGCAACGACTCAGAACCCAGTCCCAATCTCTCCGTGGCCCCTGGGGCAAGGTTTTGAATGAGGACATCGGCTTTGGCAATCATCCGTCGAAGCAAATCACGGTCTTTGTCGTCTTTGAGATTGAGGGAAATCGACTCCTTGCCTCGATTGATCCACACCCAGTAAGACGATTCGCCATGGACCGCATGGTCGTAGCCTCGAGCAAAATCTCCTTCATGACGCTCGACTTTGATGACGCGGGCGCCGGCATCCGCCAATCGGCTGCTGCAATACGGGGCGGCCACCGCTTGTTCTAACGCCACCACAAGGATGCCCTCCAAGGGTCGCTGAATCGGTGAGGTGGCTTCGCTGGCTGAACTCATGAACACTCCTGAACGAACGCGAAGATTGTGTGCAACTGCCTGAGACAAGGGAATTCAAATTGCGCGAATCCAGTATTGCAGACTGAACAACACGCACGTTGCCGGTAAGGCAACACAGCGTGAATGTTTTTGAAATTGCCATCGCCCTGACCTGCCGCCACAGTTCGCCCCCATCGATCAACGACCTGGAGGCAAGCATGTCGATTTCTCGTATTGGCACGATGGCGCTCATTGCGGCGACCACTCTTTTCGCAACGTCAGCGCAGGCCCAAGGCCGCGAAGTCAAGATCTACGGCTTTGGCGCAAAGAGCGGTGTGGTCCGCATCTTTGGCCTCAACAGCGAAGCCGCCATGAAGGCCGCAGCTGATCAAATCAACAAGGCTGGCGGCGTCACGCTGGGTGATGGCACCAAAGCCAAGTTGGTCATTGAATACCTGGACGACCGTTGCACTGCCGAAGAAGGCATCAACGCCCTGCGCCGTATTGCCGCGCAGCCCGACGCCTTCGTGGCGGTGGGCCCCACTTGCAGCAACGTGGCCGAGCCCGTCTTTGGCATTTTGCAGAAGAAGGTCGGTGACGCAGGCGACACCGGTCTGCAATTCCCGGTGTACACCGATGTGGCCGCCAAGGGCGGTTTGGCGTCGATGTCGCAATGGGCTTTCCGCAATGTGCCCAGCGAAGCAGCCATGTACAAGAGCTTGTTTGACTGGATCAAGGCAACCCACCCTGAAGTCAAGACCATCTGGGGAGGCGTGGAAAAGGACTTTGCGCACAGCAATGCCACGTTCGGTGTCATGAAGGACCTGGCCAGCAAGGCCGGATTTGAAGTCAAGGGGCAAAGTGAGTGGCTTTTGGCGGACACCACCTTCTCAACCCAAGTGCGTGAACTGCGCCGAGGCGAGGCTGATCTGGTGATGATTTCTGCGCACCCCTTCACGACCTGTGGTGTGCTCAAAGAAATGCAACGACAGGGCGTCAAGCCCAAGATGATGGTGGGCCTGACCAGCTCCTCCAGCATGGAAACGCTGCAAGGCTGCGCCGCGCAGGCCGAAGGCATGCTCATCCCGACCAGCTTTGCACCGGTGACCGCCGATGCACGCAAGGCCGCGGGTGCCCTGCAAGCCGCCGGAGCCAGCATGGACCTTCACAACGCCGCCGCTTGGGAAAATATCTACACGCTCAAGGAGCTGATCGAGAAGGCCAAGATCATGGCCAAGCCCGACACGATTCAAGCCGATCGTCAAAAGATTCGCGAAGCCTTGGCCAATGCAAAAGAGACGTCAGGACTGCTGGGCAAGGTCGGTCGCACCGACGACCGCGAGGCCGTCAAGCCCTTCTTGTTCGTGAAGGCCACCAAGGGCGAATGGGCGGTGGCTCATAAGCCCAACTGATCCCTCCTTCACAGCCTGACTGAATCAAGGGTTCTCTCGGAGGCCGGCGATGTCTTGGATCGATTTTCTGGATCTCATGCAGTCTCTCTTGGACGGCGTGATGTTTGGTGCCACCTACGCGCTCATCGGCATCGGCTTCACACTGATCTTTGGGGTCATGCACAAGATCAACCTGTCTTACGCGGCGGCGTCCGTCGGGGCCGCCTATTTGAGTCTGCTGATCGTCCAAGTGGCGCCCGCACCTGCGGTGTACCTGCTGGCGGCGCTGAGCGGCGGGGTGTTGGGCGCCTTGGTGTACTACCTGTGCTTCCGCTTCCTGCCTCTGAGTCAACCGCTGGCCACCTTGATGTCCACAGTCGGCATGTTGCTGGTGCTGGAAGAGGCCATTGTTCACGCCACGGCCGGCATGCCGCAAAACTATCCGGCAGCCTTTGCCGGCGTGGTGTTTGATATCGGCTCTTTCATGCTGCGTGGCGACTTGCTGTTTGTGTTTGCGCTGGGCTGCGCTGCCATGCTGGGTTTGAAGCTCATGCTGGAAAGAACCCGATTGGGTCTGGCCACACGGG
>RFSP01000066.1 GCA_009923895.1 Betaproteobacteria bacterium
CCTTTTCGGCACCACCCCGGTCACCACACGCCGTGGAGTCACCTCCGCTCTGTGGACCGGCCTCCTCACTGGTGCATGCCTGCTTTCAGCCACCGGCGCTGCCTGGGCCCAATCCAAGGGTGAAATCCGCATCGCCCACATCCGCAGCATCACCGGCCCGCTGGAGGCCTATGGCAAGCAGACCTCCGTGGGCTTTTTGATGGGCTTGGACTACGCCACCGGCGGCACCATGACCGTGGCCGGCAAGAAGTTGGTGGTGATTGAAAAGGACGACCAGGGCAAGCCCGATGTGGGCAAGAACCTGTTGGCCCAGGCTTATGGTGACGAGAAAGCCGACATCGCTGTCGGTCCCACCTCGAGTGGCGTGGCGCTGGCCATGCTGCCGGTGGCGGAGGAATACAAAAAGATTCTCTTGGTGGAGCCCGCTGTGGCCGATTCCATCACGGGAGAAAAGTGGAACAAATACATCTTCCGCACCGGCCGCAACTCCAGCCAAGACGCCATCAGCAATGCGGTGGCGCTGGACAAGCCGGGCATCCACATCGCCACGCTGGCGCAGGACTACGCCTTTGGTCGCGACGGCGTCAAAGCCTTCAAAGAGTCCATCAAGAAGGCCAAACTCGTGCATGAAGAGTACCTGCCGGCCAATACCACCGACTTCACCGCGGGTGCCCAACGCCTCATCGACAAGCTCAAGGACCTGCCCGGACGCAAGGTCATTTGGATCATCTGGGCGGGTGCGGGCAACCCCTTCAAGATTGCCGACCTGGACCTCAAGCGCTATGGCATCGAGATCGCCACGGGCGGCAACATCCTGCCCGCCATGACGGCCTACAAGCAGTTTCCGGGCATGGAAGGCGCCACGTATTACTACTTCGGCATGCCCAAGAACCCGGTCAACGAGTGGCTCGTGGCCAACCATTACACCAAGTTCAAGAGCCCGCCCGATTTCTTCACGGCCGGTGGCATGACGGCGGGCATCGCCGTGGTCGAAGCCCTCAAGAAGACGCAAGGCGATGCCAGCGCCAACAAGCTCATCGCGGCCATGGAGGGCATGACCTTCGCATCACCCAAGGGCCCCATGACCTTCCGCAAAGAAGACCATCAAGCCTTGCAGAGCATGTACCACTTCCGCATCAAGGTCGACCCGGCGTTTGCCTGGGGCGTGCCCGAGCTCGTGCGCGAAATCAAAGCCTCTGAAATGGACGTGCCCATCCGCAACAAGCGTTGACCTTGCGCGCTCCATTTCGCGTTGCTCGAGACCCAAGACCTCACCATCCGGTTCGGCGGCCATGTGGCCGTCGACCGGGTCTCGTGCCGGTTTGAAGCGGGCACGCTGACGGCCATCGTCGGCCCCAATGGTGCCGGCAAGACCACCTACTTCAATCTCATCTCGGGTCAGTTGCCCGCCAGTGCCGGGCGGGTGCTGTTGCAGGGCGAGGATTTGAGTGCGCTCAGCGCCCCCTTGCGCACGCGCAGGGGCTTGGGTCGGGCTTTTCAGCTCACCCAACTCTTCGCCAACCTGCCAGTGGCCGAGAACGTGCGCCTGGCCGTGCAGGCCCGGAACGGCGGTGGCTTGAACCTGTGGTCGCTGTGGCGTGACCGCAAGGCCTGGATTGAAGAAGCCGACCAACTGCTGGCCGATGTGCGCTTGCTGGACAAGCGGCACCACTTGGCAGCGGCGCTGCCCCATGGCGACCAGCGCAAGTTGGAGGTGGCCTTGTTGATGGCCCTGGAGCCCAAGGTCTACATGTTTGACGAGCCGACGGCGGGCATGAGCGTGGACGAAGTGCCCGTGGTGCTGGACCTCATTCGCAAGCTCAAGGCCCGTCGCGATTGCGCCATCTTGCTGGTCGAGCACAAGATGGACGTGGTGCGCGAATTGGCCGACCGCATCGTGGTCTTGCACAACGGGCAGTGCGTGGCCGACGGCGACCCCGCCACTGTCATTGCCTCGTCGGTGGTGCAAAGTGCCTACCTGGGGGTGGCACCATGACGGCCCAGACCCCCTTGCCGCCCGTGCCACCTTTGCTGGAGCTTCAAGGTGTGCACACGCACATCGGCCAGTACCACATCTTGCATGGCGTGGACCTGCAAGTGCCCCGGGGCCAAGTGACGGTCTTGCTGGGGCGCAATGGCGCGGGCAAGACCACCACCTTGCGCACGGTCATGGGCTTGTGGCGGGCCAGTGCGGGGCAGGTGATGCTTCAGGGGCAACGCATCGACGGCTGGCCCACCCCACACATTGCGGCCTCAGGGGTGGCGTATGTGCCTGAGAGCATGGGCATCTTCAGTGACTTGACGGTCGAAGAGAACATGGTGCTGGCAGCCCGTGGGGCGCGCACCGCCGGTCAGCTCAGCCGCGACCGTCTGGAGTGGATCTACAGCCTGTTTCCGGCGCTCAAGACTTTTTGGCTGCACCCCGCCGGCAAGCTCTCGGGTGGACAAAAGCAGATGCTGTCCATGGCGCGCGCCATGATCGAGCCGCGCGAATTGCTGCTCATTGACGAACCCAGCAAAGGCCTGGCGCCATCGATCATTCAGAACCTGGTCGCGGCGCTGCGTGAGCTCAAGGCCCAAGGCGCTACCGTGTTGCTCGTGGAGCAGAACTTCATGATGGCCCGCGCGGTGGGTGATGCGGTGGCGGTCATGGACAACGGCCGCATCGTTCACCGCGGATCCATGGCGGCCTTGGCCGACGACGAGTCTTTGCAACAGCAACTGCTGGGCTTGTCCTTGGGGGCGCACCAATGAGTCATTCATCGAGCACTTCCGTGAGCACAGCAATGAGCAGCGCCGCTGACCTGCAGCGCCACCGCTTTGACGCACGGCCGTTGTGGTTGGTGCTGGCTTTGATGCTGTTGGCCGCGCCCCTTGTGGGCAGCCTGTCGACCTGGGCCACTTTGACGGTGGCTGGCTTGGCCATGGGCATGATTGTGTTCATCATCGCTTCGGGCCTCACGCTCGTCTTTGGTTTGATGGACGTGCTGAACTTTGGGCATGGCGTGTTCATTGCGCTGGGCGCTTTTGTGGCCACCACGGTCATGGTCAGCCCCTGGGGCCTGGCCGACTGGGCCACCGCCGAAAGTTTGGGGCTCAACCTGGCGGCCGTGGCCACGGCCATGGTGGCGGCCATGGTGGCGGCCACGTTGCTGGGCCTGGTGTTTGAGCGTCTCATCGTGCGGCCCGTATACGGCCAGCACTTGAAGCAAATCCTCATCACCATGGGCGGCATGATCGTGGGCGAAGAGCTCATCAAGGTGGTGTGGGGCCCCTTGCAGATTCCCTTGCCGCTGCCGCCTCAATTGCGGGGGGCCATTGTCTGGGGCGATGCGGCCCTGGAGAAATACCGGCTCCTGGCGGTGGCCGTGGGGCTGTTGGTGTTGGTGGCCTTGCTGCTCGTCCTCAACCGCACCAAGCTGGGCTTGCTCATTCGCGCGGGCGTGCAAGACCGCGAAATGGTGGAGGCGCTGGGCTATCGCATTCGGCGGCTCTTTGTGGGCGTGTTCATTGCGGGGTCGGCATTGGCAGGTCTGGGCGGCGTGCTGTGGGGGCTGTACCAGCAAAACGTGGTGCCGCAGATCGGTGGGCAGGTCAATGTGCTCATCTTCATTGTCATCATCATGGGAGGCCTGGGCTCAACGCTGGGCAGCCTGGTGGGTGCGGTGTTGGTGGGTCTCATGGCCAACTACACCGGATTCTTGGCGCCCAAGCTCGCTTTGTTTTCCAACATCGCCCTCATGGTGGCGGTGCTGTTGTGGCGGCCCCAGGGTCTGTACCCGGTGGCCAAACGTTGAGCGCCTTAGCGCACGCAAGTCCCTTCGCAAACACCATGTTCAAACGATTGCTGTCTCACGATCTGCCTGGCCACCGAGGCCTCACCTGGGTGCTGGTGGCCATCTTGGTGGGCTTGGCGCTGGCGCCGTGGCTGTTTCCGGGCAGCAAGGCCTTGGGGGTGGCGGCCAAGGCTTTGGTCTTCATCTTGTTGGTGGCCAGCTACGACCTGCTGCTGGGCTACACCGGCATCGTCAGCTTTGCGCACACCATGTTCTTTGGCATCGGCGCTTATGGTGTGGCGGTGGCCAGTGCGCACCTGGGTGAAGGGGCCGTCTCGGTCGGTCTGGGGGTGTTGGCCGCACTCGCGCTGTCGCTGGTGCTGTCTTTGGTGATTGGCCTGTTCTCGCTGCGCGTCAAAGCCATCTTCTACGCCATGATCACCTTGGCGGTGGCCTCGGGGTTTCAAACGCTCGCTTCGCAGCTCAGTGACCTCACGGGGGGTGAAGACGGCCTCACCTTTCGCAACCCGGCCTGGCTGCAGCCCTCGTTTGAGCCTTTTGATGCGCCGGTGTGGGGGCTGATGCTCGATGGCCGCTTGCTGACCTACGGGTTGATCTTTGCCGTGGTGGTGGTGCTGTTCTTGGCGCTGCTGCGCATCGTCAACTCGCCATTTGGCAGCGTGCTGCAAGCCATTCGAGAAAACGACTTCCGGGCCGAGGCCATTGGCTACCGCACCGTGGTCTACCGCACACTGTCTAACGTGCTGTCGGCCTTGTTTGCCACCGTGGCGGGTGCCTTGCTGGCGCTGTGGCTGCGCTACACCGGCCCGGACACCACCTTGAGCTTTGAGATCATGCTCGATATCTTGCTCATCGTGGTCATCGGCGGCATGGGCACGATGTATGGCGCGGTGGTGGGCAGCGTGCTGTTTGTGCTGGCCCAAAATTACCTGCAAGACTTGCTCAAAGCCGCTGGCGCTTGGGTGCAAGGGGTGCCGGTGTTGGAGTCGGTTCTCACGCCAGACCGTTGGCTGCTCTGGCTGGGGCTGCTGTTCATTCTTTGCGTCTATTACTTTCCCACGGGGGTGGTGGGCAAGTTGCGGGCTTTGGCAGCTCAGCGCTGACTCGCCGCGAGGCAGCGGCCCGACTTTTCCACCAGATGGCGTCTCACTCGGGCACGATTTGCGCGGCTCGTATCACGGCACCCCAGCGTTGGGTCTCACGCTTGAGCAAGGCTTGGGTCTCGTCGGGGGTACTGCCTTGCGCGCGCACACCCAGGCGTTGCAGGGCGCTGATCACTGCAGGTGCTCCCAAGGCCTGGCGCGCTGCCCGATGCAGGGTGGTCAGCACCTCAGGGGGCGTTGCCGCAGGGGCGGCCAAGGCATTCCAGCTGGACACCTGGTAGCCCGGCACGCCAGCCTGCTGTACCGTGGGCACCTGAGGCAGGGCCGGGTTGCGCTGGTCGGATGACACGGCCAACGCGCGCAAGGTGCCGGATTGCACTTGCGAGATCCAAGGCCCCAAGATCTCCACGGCCAAATCGATGTCCCCGGCACGCAAAGCGCTCAGCACGGCCGGTGTGCCTTTAAAGGGCACCACCAAGGCCTCAATGCCGGCCACGCTCTCAAACCATTTGGCCGCCAGGTGTTGCGTGCTGCCGGGCGTGATGGTGCCAATGGTCAACCCCCCTGGCCTTGCACGAGCCTGGGCCACCACGTCAGCCAGGCTGGCATGGCGTGAGCCCTGCGCCACAAAGAACCCCAGATCAAAGTGGCCCAGGGTGGTGATGGGGGCCAAATCCTTTTGCAGGTCATAGGGCAGTTTCTTGAAGAGCCCCACACTCACGGCGTGGCCGTTGCTCAGCAGCAGCAGGGTGTGGCCGTCGGGTCGCGCATTCACCACCGCCTGTGTGGCCACCAGGCTGCCGGCGCCAGGCCGGTTGTCCACGATCATGGTCTGGCCCAAGCGGTGGCCCATCTCCTCGGCCACGGCCCTTGCCACCAGGTCGGCAATGCCGCCCGGTGCGAACGGCACCACCAGCGTGAGCGGGCGCGTTGGAAAAGACCCCCCCACCGAAGCGGCTTGCCCGTGTGTCCACCATGGCCCCAGCGCCCAGGCAGAGGCGGCGCCCAGCAGCTGCCGGCGCCCGGGTAACCGAAGGGCCTCGAACGTCATGCCCCGAACCTTAACGCAACACAACGCCGCAAGGCGCGACCTTTGCGTCCACCCCGTCCGAGGCCACCGGTGTAATCCGCATGTCCAGACGCCATCACATGCGCTAGATTCGATGCCTTCGCACCGGGTCATCGGTGAACCACCAGGAGACTTCCTTGAACCGTCGTCAACTCATGGCTGTGGCTTGCACGGCCCTCGCCTTCTGTGCATCGTCTGCGGTGCAGGCTCAAAGTGACCGCACGGTCCGTGTCTTGGTGGGTTTTGCGCCCGGGGGGTCGGCCGACATTGCAGCCCGCTTGATCTCCGAACGTCTGTCGGCCGAGCTCAAACAAAACGTCGTGGTCGAAAACAAACCCGGCGCAGGCGGCCGCATTGCAGCAGAACAACTCAAGAACGCAGCACCCGACGGCAACACCCTCATGCTGGCACCGATTGTGGTGCCCGTGTTGGCGCCCCTGGTCTTCAGCAAGCTGCCCTACGACGCCAACGTCGATTTCGCGCCCGTGGCCCACGTGGCCAACTTCCAGTTTGGTCTTTCAGTCAATGCCGGTCATCCGGCCAAGACGGTCAACGACCTGGTGGGCTGGTTCAAGACGCACCCGGCACAAGCCAACTTTGGCAGCCCCGCCCCCGGCAGCCTGCCGCACTTCTTTGGTGTCATGCTGGCACGTGGTGCTGGGCTGGACTTGATCCACGTGCCCTTCAATGGGGGTGGCCCTCTCATGAACGCGCTGGTGGGCAACCAGGTGAGTTCTGCCATTGACACGCTGGTGGACCAAATTGAAATGCACCGCGGCGGCAAGACCCGCATCCTCGCCACGTCAGGTGCCACACGCAGCCCCTTGCTGCCCGATGTGCCCAACTTCGCCGAAGCTGGCTTGAAGGGCGTTGAAGGGTCCGGCTGGTTTGCCATTTACGCGCCGGCCAAGACACCCGAGGCCAACGTGCGCGCCATCAATGCAGCCGTCAACAAGGCCTTGGCTGCGCCGGAGGTGCGAGAGAGGTTTGCCAAGTTGGGCCTCGAGCCCACCGGCGGCAGCCCTGCCGACCTGGCCGCCATCATGAAGCGTGACACCGAGCGCTGGGGACCGGTGGTCAAGGCCTCGGGATTCAGGGCCGACTGAAAGTACGCAAGCGATAGCCTGACGCAAAGAACTGACCCAAAGGGCAGAGCGCAGCGAGCGTGCGATGAACGTCTTGTTCATCATGGCCGACCAGCTCCGTTGGGACCACCTGTCCTGCGCGGGGCACCCCTATTTGCACACCCCTCACATCGACGCCTTGGCCCGGCGAGGCGTGCGCTTTTCGCAAGCCTATGTGTCCAGCGGCGTATGCGGTCCCAGCCGCATGAGCTACTACACGGGCCGCTACCCTGTCAGTCATGGGGCCACCTGGAACCGGGTGCCGCTGTCCATTGGCGAAGTCACGCTGGGTGAATACCTAAGAGACCACGCGGCAGCGCATCCGCAGGCGCCCGCGCACGACCTGTGGCTGGCGGGCAAGACCCACGTCATGCCCGATCATGCGGGCCTCAAACGCCTGTCCATCGAGGGGCAAAGCGAGTTGGGCCATCTCTTGTGGCGAGGGGGGTTCAGAGAAATCGATCGCCATGATGGCCACCACGAAACGCGTGACGTCGACGGCTATTCGGGGTGGCTGCGTGCCCACGGCTACGACAGCCCAGAGCCTTGGAGCGACTACGTCATCTCCGCCATCGACGAAAGCGGACAAGTGGTCAGCGGCTGGCACATGCGCAACGTCCACCTGCCCGCGCGTGTCAAGGCGGCTCACTCCGAAACCGCCTACATGACCACCCAGGCCCTGGACTTCATGCGCCGCCAGGGCAGCCAACCGTGGGTCTTGCACCTCAGTTACGTCAAGCCGCACTGGCCCTACATGGCGCCCGCCCCCTATCACTCGCTCTACCAGGCCGACCAATGCCTGCCCACGGTCAAGCGCGAATCAGAACTTCTTGGCGCTCACCCCGTCGTGGCGGCTTATCGCCAGCACGAAGAGAGCCAAACCTTTGCGCGAGACGAAGTGGTCCGGCACGTGCGCCCGGCCTACCAGGGACTCATCAAACAACTCGATGATGAACTGGGCCGACTCTTCCAAGAAATGGATCAAATGGGTCGCCTGGATGACACCTTCGTCATCTTTTGTGCCGACCATGGCGACTTTTTGGGCGATCACTGGCTCGGTGAAAAAGAACTCTTCTACGACACCGTGCAACGCGTACCCTTCATTGTGGTCGACCCGCGAGCGCAGGCGGATGCCACGCGCGGAGCCACCGACGATCGTTTCGTGGAATGCGTGGATGTGGTCCCCACGGTCTTGGATGCACTGGGCATTCCCATTCCCAGCCACCGCATCGAAGGGCGCAGCCTGCTTCCTTTGCTTCAAGGGCAGTCCCCGCCATGGCGTGACTTTGTGTACTCCGAGCTCGACTACGGTTTCAAGCAGGCCCGACAGCGGCTGGGCCGTCACCCCCAACAGTGCCGGGCATTTTCATTGCGCACGGCCACCCACCGCTACGTCCACTGGCTCGACCTCCCAGAGCAGCTGTATGACTTGCGCACCGATCCAGACCAGTTCGAGGACCTCGGCCAAGACCTTGGCAGCGCCGCCCTTCGCAGCCAGTGTCGTGACCGGTTGCTGGACTTTCTGGCCCGCCGCAAACACCGCACCACCCTGAGCGACGAAGCCGTCATCGCCGGCACCCACAAGCACAAAGCCGCCGGCGTGTTCTACGGCCAGTGGTAGGCCCGCTCGGCAGCCCCGCCGCCTCTCAACCCCCACGTCATCGCGATTGGCCCTGGCACCCTAACCCACCCGTCATCGCGAGGGGCTGCAGCCTCTTAACCCACC
>RFSP01000067.1 GCA_009923895.1 Betaproteobacteria bacterium
GATGGACCCCCAACGCATGGGGGCGGTGGGCGTGACAGTGAGCGATCTTCGCCAGGCCTTGCTGTCGGCCAACTTGGGTCTGCCGGTGGGCGACTTGCTCAGCGGCAACCGGGCGGTGGCCCTCGAGGCCGGACCGTTTTTGACCTCGGCCCAGGACGTGGGTGAGTTGGTGGTGCAGGTGCACGAGTCCAAACCCGTCATGCTCAGAGACGTGGCCACGGTGAGGGACGGCTCGTTGCCCCCCAGCCGCTACGTGTGGCATGGCACGGGAGGACAGGAGTTCCCGGGCGTGACCGTGGCGGTGACCAAGAAGCCTGGCGAAAACGCCATCGACGTGGCACAGGCGGTGATCGCCCGGTTGGACGTGCTTCGCAACACGGTCTTGCCCGCGGACGTGCAGGTGGCGGTGACGCGCAACTACGGCGCCACGGCCAACGACAAAGCACAAAAGCTCATTCAAAAGCTGCTTTTCGCCACGGCCAGTGTGGTGGCTTTGGTGTTCATCGCCCTGGGTCGGCGTGAAGCGGCCATTGTGGGTACCGCTGTGATCCTGACGCTGACGGTGACCTTGTTTGCCTCCTGGGCCTGGGGGTTCACCTTGAATCGCGTGTCTCTCTTTGCCTTGATATTTTCCATTGGCATCTTGGTTGACGACGCCATTGTGGTGGTGGAAAACATCCACCGTCATCAGCATCACCACCCCGACCGTGCCTTGTGGCAAATCATTCCAGCGGCCGTCGATGAAGTGGGCGGCCCCACCATTTTGGCCACCTTGACGGTCATCGCAGCGCTTTTGCCCATGGCCTTTGTCTCGGGTCTCATGGGTCCTTACATGAGTCCCATCCCCATCAACGCCAGCATGGGCATGCTGTTGTCGCTGGCCATTGCATTCGTGGTCACCCCCTGGCTCGCACGGTTGTGGATGAAGCAGGGTGCGGGTGATTCTGCGCATCAGCCGGGCCTTGGCCTGGCATCACGTGTGGGGCCCATTTTTCAGCGCATCTTTTCACCCTTGCTGGACCCTCGCACCGGGTCTCGGTGGCGCAGGGGTGTCGGTTTGGGCATTGCCGTTCTGATTGCGCTGTCTCTGGCCTTGCCGGCCATGGGGTGGGTCGTGTTGAAGATGCTGCCCTTTGACAACAAGTCTGAATTTCAAGTGGTGGTGGACATGCCCGCTGGGACGCCTCTGGAGCACACAGCGGCGGTGCTCCACGAGTTGGGAGCCCACCTGTCTAAGGTGCCCGAGGTCACGCATTACCAAGCCTACGCCGGCACAGCCTCGCCGATCAATTTCAACGGCCTGGTGCGTCAGTACTACCTGCGTGCGGGTGGAGAAGTGGGCGATCTCCAAGTCAACTTGGTGGACAAGCACGAGCGCAAATTGCAAAGCCATGCCATTGCCGCTCAGGTGCGACCGGCCTTGCAAGAGATCGGTCGTCGATGGGGCGCGAACGTCAAGGTGGTGGAGGTGCCCCCCGGTCCTCCTGTGCTGTCGCCCATCGTCGCGGAGATTTATGGCCCCGAAGCCAGCGGACGGCAGGCGGTGGCCAAGTCGGTGCGCGCGATCTTTGAAAAAACGCCAGGCCTGGTGGACGTGGATGAAAGCGCCATCGCCGCCGCTCCACGAGAGTTGGTGTGGGTCGATCGGCAAAAGGCCGCCCGCTTGGGCGTGCCGCAGCAAGCCATCGTGACCACCTTGCGCGCAGGACTCTCTGGCGAAGCCACGGCCTATTTGCATGACCAGAGCAAGTACCCCGCTTCGGCCGTGCTGCAGTTGCCTGCATCGATGCATGGCGATCTGTCTGCGCTCTTGCAGCTGACCGTGCGGTCGGCTGCGGGCAAGCCCGTTCCCATTCGGGAATTGGTCACCTTGAGTGACACGGTCCGTGAACAGCCCGTGTATCACAAAGACCTTCTTCCGGTGAACTACGTGGTGGCGGATGCGGCCGGCGGCAAAGACAGTCCGCTTTACGGCATGTTTGCCACGCGCGACGCCTTGAGCCAGATCGTCACCCCCAGCGGCGGTTCATTGGCGGAATATTTCATTCGTCAGCCCGAGGATCCCTACCGCGGCTATGCCATCAAATGGGATGGTGAATCGCAGGTGACCTATGAGACTTTTCGCGACATGGGTCTGGCCTACGGCGTGGGGTTGGTGCTGATCTATCTCTTGGTGGTGGCTCAGTTTGGCAGCTATCTCACGCCGCTCATCATCATGGCACCCATCCCACTGACGCTCATTGGCGTGATGCCAGGGCATGCCTTGCTCGGATCGCAATTCACAGCCACCAGCATGATAGGCATGATCGCCCTGGCGGGCATCATCGTTCGCAATTCCATTCTGTTGGTGGACTTCATCAACTTGCAGGTGCGCGAGGGAGTGGCTTTTGAGCAGGCCATCGTGCACTCGGCCGTGACACGTGCTCAGCCCATCTTGCTGACGGGCCTGGCCGCCATGTTGGGAGCTTTCTTCATCTTGGACGATCCCATCTTCAACGGCTTGGCCATCTCGTTGATCTTTGGCATCTTGGTCTCCACCTTGTTGACTCTGGTGGTGATTCCGCTGCTGTATTTCGTGGCTTACCGTCACCGGTTGCAGGCCCTCGGGGTGCCGCCGGCTCTTGTGTCTCAACCTTCAACCCATTCAGGAGTTTGATCATGACCTCATGGCGCATTGTTCGCATCGTGGCTGGCACGTTTGTGCTGTTGTCTTTGGCCTTGGGTACGCCGGGCAGCCCTTGGTTTGTCAGCCCGTGGTGGCTGGCCTTCACGGCCTTTGTGGGGGCCAATCTGCTGCAAAGCGGGATCACCCAGTGGTGCATCATGGAAAGCATCTTGCGCAAATTTGGCGTGCGCGGCGGAGCCTGATTGCAAGCGGGGGCGGGCGCGGGGCAGATTGCTTCGTCGTTGACCGTCATTGCGAGGGCCGAAGGCCCGTGGCAATCTATGCCACGCTGCGCCCGCTCAACCCCCCTTAAGCAGCTTGCCAAAGGCAGCGTCCAAGCGCACATCTGCGTCTTGCAACTTCTTGCGCGTGGTCTGCAGCCAAGCCCGGTCTTGCGCCAAGGTGCTTTGCGCAGCCTTGAGCATGCGGCTGACCTCTGCAGGCTGTGGGCCACCCACACCCACGCGTGACTGGACCATGAACGCAGGTGACAACACCTCACGAAACCTCTTTTCGCTCAAGGGCAATTTGCCATCGGGCAGCTTGAAGTGGGCAATGGCCTTGGCGTAGAGCTCTTGGGCTTTGTCATAGGGAAAGACCTTGGGCTTGAGTCCTTGCGCGCGAGCCACCGTCACAATGTCAGACGCAAACCGGTGACCCACGCGGAACGGAATCTGGTGCTCCTGCGCCAAGGCTTCCGCCAACTCCATGGACGTGGTCCACTCATCCTCGAGCTCTTCCAGGGCGCGCGCGGGGTTGATCGACAAGGCGTCCAGCACGCTGTTCATCGCCTCCACCATGCGCACGGCTTGGGCCAGCGCACCCAACTCTGTCACCGATTCTTTGGTGTCGGTCATGCCCAAGGTGACGTTGTGGGCGCGCAAAGCCACGGTTTGCGCCAGTCCCACCACATTGGAAGCTCGCTCGCGGGCCCGCATCAGCAGCCCAGGATTGCGCTTTTGTGGCATGGCACTGCTGGTGTAGGTGGCGCCTTCACCCAACAACAGCCAAGGCCGCACCTGGTGGTATTGCGTGTGGATGTCGCCGAGCCAGGTGCCCAAGCGCAGAGCGCCCGAGGCGGCAATGGACACGGCCTCCATCGACAAGTCGATGGGTGCCACCTGACCCGCATCCAGCGAGTTTTCAATCAGACCGTCAAACCCCAGCAGCTCAGCCAAGCGCGGGCGGTTGAGCGGCCAGCTGGAATTGGCCAGCACGGCAGTGCCCATGGCACTTCGGTTGATGCGTGCATAGGCCTCGCGCAAACGCTGGGCATCGCGCTGGAAAGAAGCCTCAAAGGCCAGCAAATAGTGGGCGTAACTGATGGGTTGTGCTTGCACGCCGTTGGTATACGCGGGCACATAGGTCTGGATGTGGGAGGCCGCTGCGGCCAAAGTTCGCATGCGCAGCGCGAGCAGTGCGTCGGCGTAGTCCACGAGCTGATTGCGCACCTTGGCCGTACGGAACGTGGCATACATGTCCTGACGACTGCGCCCCGCATGAATGAGTGAGGCATCGGGCCCCACGGCGTCGGTGATGATCTTTTCGATCTGCAACACATCGCTGGGCCGTTTGCCTTGAGGTGTCGATGCCTGGTCAATGGCGTGCTGCACGCCTTTGGCGATCTGTTGGCCCAATGCAGGAGACAAGATCTTTTCTTCCACCAACATGACGGCAGAGGCTCGATTGATCTTGTTGACCCAGTAGAACTGGTCTTCGGCTTGATCCCAGGCGCTGGTGTACAGGTCACCAGACAGCGGCCCCGCCTTGCCCACGCCAATGCGCGCGGCTTGCTGTCGGCACTCCTCGGTGGTTCGGCACGGCAATTCACCGGTGTCGGCAGCCCAGGCGGGATGAGCCCCCAGGGCGGCCCATGCGGCAGCCACGAGGACCCCGGCAGGCCAAGGGAAAGACGGTTGGGCGATTTTCAAAGACATCATGGTGCGAGATCCGTCAAGAAGGTGAGCGAAGTGCTTCATAGGTCAGCAGGCCGGCCAAAGTGGCCAGGAGCGAACCGCCCAGGTGGGCGGCAATGGCCGCGCAGGCCATCCACAGGCGGCCTTGCTGCAGCAGGGCCATGATTTCGGCCGAGAAGGTTGAGAACGTGGTGAGCCCACCCAAAAAGCCGGTGATGGCAAACAAGCGCCATTCCGCAGACCATTGGGGCTGATGGGCGAAGAAGGCCACGGCCACGCCCACCAGATAGCCTCCCACCACGTTGGAGACCAAAGTGCCCGGAGGCAGGCCCGGCGCCAAAGGGTTGAGCCACACGCTCAACTGCCACCGCAGCAAGGCGCCGAGTGAGGCGCCCGCACTGATCGCGACCACCGAAAGCCACCATCCTGCTGCCACGCTGCTGACGCTGCTTGCCGTGCCCATCAAACCATTATGGCCCAGTGGTGGCCTGTGATTGATCGACCTTGAGCCCATGCGGGAGACCTGTCATTGGGTACCATCCGTGTTGTGACACACCTTCAACGACGCACTTTCCTCGCCTCTTGCACATGGGCTGGCACTTTCGGGGGCACTTTGGCGGCCACCTGCGCTCTCGGCGGGTCGGCCTTCGCGCCCATCTCCTGGGCGGCCACCCCCCCAGTGGGCGCGGCCCCACGTCCCATCTTTGTGCTCAATTCTCTCGACGCCACGGTCAGCGTGATCGATCCCTTGGCCTTTAAAGAAGTTCAGCGCATCCCGGTGGGCAAGGAGCCTCACCACCTGTACCTCACCCCCGACGAGAAAAGCCTCATCGTGGCCAACGCGGTGGGCAACTCGCTGACCTTCATCGATCCCATCACGGCGCAGGTGCAGCGGCAGGTCAATCAAATCTCCGATCCTTACCATTTGCGCTTCTCCCCCGACATGAAGTGGTTCGTGACGGCGTCCAACCGCATCAACCACGTGGACATCTACCGCTGGAATCCCGAAGCGGCCCAGCCCTTTGAGTTGGTCAAGCGCATCGACGCCCCACGCACACCCAGCCATCTGTTCATCGACAGCCGCTCGACGGTGGTCTATGCCTCATTGCAAGACAGCAATGAACTCATGGCCATTGACTTGGCCTCTCAGGCGGTGCGTTGGAAGATCAAGACCGGGTCGCTGCCGGCCGATGTGTTTTTGCTCGGCGACGACAAGACCTTGTTGGTGGGCTTGACCGGAGATCGGGTGGTGGAGGTGTATGACGTGTCGGTGCAACCCGGCAAACTGGTCAAACGCATACCCACCGGGGAAGGGGCGCACGCCTTTCGCGCCTTGGGCGATGGACGCCATGTCCTGGTCAGCAACCGGGTGGCCAACACCCTCAGCCTGATCGATGGACAGACCTTGAGCGTGGTGGCGACCTTGCCTGCACCGGGCGGCCCCGACTGCATGGAAGTGTTGGCCGATCGAAAGACCGTGATCGTGAGCTCTCGTTGGGCGCGCAAAGTAACTTGGATCGACATCGAAAAGCGTGCTGTCATTCGACAAGTGAGTGTGGGCAAATCGCCCCACGGGGTCTGGACTTTGGACCATGCGCCGCGCCGTTGAGTGGGCCAAGCCCCTGCGTCGGATGACGGGCCTGACCTTGCGGTCGGCGCTGAGCCTGGGTCTGATTTTGAGCTCGGGAATCTGGGCCGCGGTGCAGGCCTCCCCAGCCCAAGCGTCGGGGTGTCAACGGCCCATCTACCTCACCTTTGACACGGGTCACATGGGGGTGGCCCCATTGGTGGCCGACGTCTTGCGGCGTCAAGAGGTGCGAGCCACGTTTTTCTTGGCCAACGAGCGCACGCGCACGGGCGGATCCAGTTTGGACGATGAATGGGCACCATGGTGGCGCGAACGTGCTCTGGAGGGCCATGCCTTTGGCTCCCACACCTGGGATCACGAGGTCTGGCAATCTGACGCGCCGGAGGGCTTGTGGCTCAAACCCACCATGGGTCCCAACGCCGGGCGGCGACACCAAGTCAACGCGCGGCAGTACTGCCAAAGTCTGGAGCAAACGGCGCGGCGGTTTTCTGCCATGGCGGGATCTGGACATTCCATGGGTCGGATTTTTCGGGCCCCCGCTGGAAAGACCTCGCCAGCACTCATACAAGCCGCGCGTGCTTGTGGATACACGCACGTGGGCTGGTCGGCCGCGGGCTTTTTGGGTGACGAGCTGCCCAGCGACCGGTACCCCAATGAGGTGTTGCTGCGTCGGGCGCTGCGTGACATCAAGGAGGGTGATATTTTGGTGGCGCACCTGGGCATCTGGTCGCGCCAAGACCCCTGGGCACCGGCCGTTCTGGAGCCATTGATCCAAGGACTCAAAAACAAAGGCTTGTGTTTCGCCACCTTGCGAGATCATCCAGAATTCGGGGTGGCCGCAAGAACTGCGGCTTTGGCTTCTTCCACGCTCGCAACCCCATGGAAACCTTGATCGAACTCTTTGGCCACCTGCAACAGGCGGTCTTCGAGGCACTCACCCAACCGGTGTTGTTCGCGGTGGGGCTGGGCAACCTGCTGGAAGAGGCCTATGCCGCCACGGGCTGGTTCTTGTTGGGATGCACGCAGATCTTGATCATGGCCACGGCCATCAGGGCTTTGGAGCGCTGGCGCCCCGTGGAGCCTTTGACCGATGCGCATGCCGTGCGGGTGGACATCCTCTACACCGTCATCCACCGTCTGGGCCTGTTCAGGTTGGTGATGTTTTTCACACTGGGCGCGCTGATGGACAACGCCTTGCATGGACTGCGCTTGCAGGGGTTTGCGTCCTGGCATCTCGATGCATTTTGGCCGGGTGTGAGTGACCTGCCTTGGGTGAGCTTTTTGCTGTACCTGGTGGTGTTTGACTTGGTGGACTACCTCATTCACCGTGGACAACACCACTGGCGTGTGTGGTGGCCTTTGCATGCGGTGCACCACAGCCAAAGGCAGCTCACGGTTTGGAGCGATTCGCGCAACCACTTGCTCGATGACGTGATTCGCAGCGCCATTTTGGCCGTGGTGGGGCTGCTGGTGGGGATTGCGCCAGAGCAGTTTGTGGCGGTGGTGGTGTGCACCCAGCTGGTGGAGAGCTTGTCACACGCCAATGTGCGACTGTCGTTTGGGCCCATCTTGGGCCGCTTGCTGGTGAGTCCGGCCTACCATCGCTTGCACCACCGCATCGGCTTGGGACATGAGTCAGCGGGCGAGGGCTCCTTGGGTGGCCACAATTTTGCTGTGCTGTTCCCGTGGTGGGATCTTCTTTTTGGCACGGCCCGCATGGACGATCGCTATGAGCCGACGGGCATTCGCGATCAGATGGGCACCTCGCCCGAGCGGCCCGGTCGCGACTACGGACGAGGCTTTTGGGACCAACAGTGGCTGGGCTTGCTGCGCCTGGTGGGTCGGGCATGATGCGCGTGGACACGTCCAAAGATCTGCTGGACAGTTTTTGGCGCGCCGCCGTTTATTGTTTGCATCCCCGAGTTATCTTGTGGTCGCAGCTGCCCTTGGTCTTGGTGGGCGGCGGCGTCTTGGGTTTGGGCTGGCTGTATTGGGAGCCAGCGGTCTTGAGCGTGCGCCAAGGGCTGGAGCAGTGGGCTTTGATGTCTGCTTTCCTCCAGTGGTTGCAGGCCATTGGGGCGGATTCGTTCAGGTCGGTGGTGGCCCCGCTCATCGTGGTCACCTTTGCCGTGCCAGTGATCGTGGTGGCGTCCTTGCTGTTGGTGGCCTGGATACTCACGCCCACCTTGGTCACCTTGGTGGCGCAGCGTCGCTTTCCTGATTTGGTGCGTCGGGGTGCGGCCTCGGCGTGGTGGCAAGGCTTGGTCTGGTCCTTGGGATGCACAGTGGTGGCCCTGTTGGCTTTGGTGTTGAGCATGCCCTTGTGGCTGGTGCCCCCCCTGGCGCTCATCTTGCCGCCGCTCATCTGGGGTTGGCTGGCTTCGCGGGTCATGGCCTTTGATGCCTTGTCTGCGCATGCCGACGTGACCGAGCGGCGCGCGATTTTGTACGACCACCGTTGGGCCCTGCTGGGCATGGGGGTGGTGGTGGGCTTGCTGGGGTCGGCGCCTTCGCTGCTGTGGGCCGTGGGAGCTTTGACGCTCATCTTTGCGCCGGTGTTGGCGGTGTTGTCGGTGTGGCTTTACACCTTGATGTTTGCTTTTGGCACCCTGTGGTTTGCCCACTTCACACTCAGTCGCCTCGCACGGCT